>CAXSFF010001082.1:0-2000 GCA_964236035.1 uncultured Acetobacteraceae bacterium | reverse complement strand
CTGCTCGAACTTCGCCTCGAACGCCTTCGCCGCCGGGATGCCTGCCGCCGTCGCGACGCTGAAATGGGTGGCGTAGTACATGCCGTCGACGGCGGCGCCGCCCAGTTCGACGAACTTCGCCGTGGCGAGCGCGTCGGAGCCGATCTGCGGGATGGCGATGTCCATCTGCTTGACCTGCTTGGCGATCAGCGCCGTTTCCGAGTAGCGCGACCACTCGATCAGCACGTCCGGCTTGGCCGCCTTGATCTTGGACAGCTGCGCGGTGAAGTCGATGTCGCCGCGGGTGAAGCGCTCCTCGTCGACGACCTCGTAGCCGTAGCGTTCGCCGGCCTTCTTGAACGCCTCGAAGCCGCCGCGGCCGAAATCGTCATTCACGTACAGGAAGCCGAACCGCTTGGCGTTGGGCATCTTCTCGTGGATGAACTCGACCAGGTCGGCGACCAGCTTGGTATCGGCGACGGGGGTGCGGAACACCCACTGGTTGCCCGAGGTGGTGATCTTCTGCGCCGTGCCGGCGATAACGATCTGCGCCGTCTTCAGCTGGGCGCTGACCTGGGAGGCGGCGAGGCTGGCCGGGCTGCTGAAGCTGCCCAGCGTCAGCACCACGTCGTCGCGCGAGATCAGCCGCTTGGCGACGCTCACCGCCTCCTCGGGCTTGCCAGCGTCGTCGGCGTAGATCAGCTCGACCTGCTTGCCGCGGATGCCTCCGGCAGCGTTCTTGTCGCGCACCGCCATGTCGATGCCTTGGCGCATGTGCTCGCCGTTGGCGGCGGCGTCGCCGGAGAACGGGCCGAACACGCCGACCTTGATGGTGTCGGCGCGAACGGCGGTGCTGGCGAGCAACAGGCCGACGAACGCGGCATGGGTGAACTTCATCCTAGTGGTCTCCTTGTTTCGTCATTGCGAGGAGCGCTTGCGACGAAGCAACCCAGGGCCGCGCGGCGAACATTTGCCGCGCGGCCCTGGGTCGCCACGCCAAGCGGCTCGCGATGACGGGTGTTGACGACTACTCCGCATATTCCCAATCCTCCTGACCGAGGTAACTCGCCCAGATCTTCGGGTCGCCGCGCAGGTTGGCGCTGCTGTCGGTCAGCACGATGCGACCCGTCTCGATAACGTAGCCGCGGGTCGCCAGCGTCAACGCCAGTTCCGCGTTCTGCTCGACCAGCAGGATGGTCGCGCCGTCGCGGCGGAACCGCTCGATGCCGCGCGCAACCTCCTCGACGATGATCGGCGCCAGGCCGAGCGACGGCTCGTCCAACAGCAGCAGCAGCGGCTGCGCCATCATCGCGCGGCCGAACGCCAGCATCTGCTGCTCGCCGCCGCTGAGCGAGCCCGCCGCCTGGCGCCGGCGCTCCCGCAGGCGAGGGAAGCTGTCATACACCCGCTCCCGCGTCGCCCGCGCCCGGACATGCGCGCGGGGGGCATAGGCGCCGACCGCCAGGTTCTCCTCCACGGAAAGGCGCGGGAACACCCGGCGGCCCTCCGGCACGTGCACGATCCCCAGCTCCACGATCGCGGCGGGCGCCATCGCGCCGATCGGGCGGCCCTGGAACTCCACCCGCCCGGCATCGGCGCGCACCAGGCCGGAGATGGTCTTCAGCACCGTCGACTTGCCCGCGCCGTTCGCCCCCACCAGCGCCACCACCTCGCCTGCCGCCACGTCGAGGTCGATGCCGCGCAAGGCGGGGATGCCGCCATAGCCGACGTGCAGGCCACGCAGCGCCAGCATCACGCCGCCAGCGTGCCGCGGGCGGCGAGGTCGCTCTTGCCGAGGTAGGCGGCGATCACCTCCGGATGGGCACGGATCTCCGCCGGGCTGCCCTCGGCGAGGCGGCGGCCGTAGTTCAGCACGGTGACGGCATCGCAGGACTTCATCACGACGTGCATGTGGTGCTCGACTAGCAGCACGGTGGCGCCCGTCGCCTTGACGCGGCCGATCAGCTCGATCATGCGCCCGGCCTCGTGGTTGTTCAGCCCGGCCGCCGGTTCGTCGAGCA
>CAXSFF010001081.1:0-2002 GCA_964236035.1 uncultured Acetobacteraceae bacterium | reverse complement strand
GGGCCAAAGCGGCCCATAGTTGTTGACCTCGCTACATTCTGCGACTGTCAGCAGAAGTAGGGTGGAAAGTAGATTTTGGCCTAGATCAAAGAGAGTTTGCGCATCCCCACGCAAATCTGCAATCATCTCTCTATCGTTCATGGCCTGACTCGATCGTCCTACGTTGAGCATGAACGACATTAACTCAGATGTCCGCTCTCCATCAAATACGGTAGGCATCTCGGCGCCCGGTTTCAAATGGTCGCCAACGGTAGTAAATCAGGCCCGGACTTCAAACTGAGACATTGCCCGCGCGACGAATGCCTTGGCGCGTGACTTGGGTTGCGTCATCGCCAGCGGCCCTGCAACGACGGCAGAAAAGGCGTTCCGACGATACCGATATCACTGATCGGTTTCGGTCACGGCCTCCCGGTAGGCAGGATCGATCAGCGGCGTGGCGGGCGTCTGCCCGGCCCATAGCGACCGCGCGCCGAGATCCGGGGAGGGCTGCACCGCGACCGTGCCCGCCGGGCTGACCAGCCTAGCCTCGCCGGGCCGGATTTTGACCACCGTGAACGTGCCGACCCGCTCGCCTTCCCGCACCGCGAGCGTGCCGCCGCCAGGGCTGGTGAAGATCGCGACTTTCTCGCCGCCTCCGATGACGATCGCAGTCAAGCGCGGCAGCCGATCCAGCTCAGCATGGGCCAGGCCGCAGGACAGCGCCAGCGCGGCGATCAACCCGCCCCGGAAGCGGCCGGCCGTCACGCCCGCCGGCGCGCCAGGCAGGCCACGCCCAGCACCGCCGATACCAGCAGCATCGCCGAGGCCGGCTCCGGCACGTCGACGAAGTTGCCGATGGCGAACCCGTTCGGGTCGCTGGTGGCGACGGTGAACGAGGCGACGGGGCCGCCGTAGTAGCCGAAGAAGCCGGGCGTCGTGGCCCCCGTGTTGAAGTCGCCGCCGGGTTCGCCCTCGGTCAGAGTCTGGCCGCCGGCGAGTGTGACGGTGAAGGTGTAGGGTCCGTTCACGGCGCTGGAGAACGGCACGATCTCGAAGCCGAACGCACTCAGGCTGCCGGAGGCCGGCGTGATCGTGGCGGAGGTCGCCTGGCCAGCCGCCGTCTGCGGGATCAGCAGGTCGCCGGCGAACCCATCCGACAGGGCGTAGGGGAAGCCGTTCTGCGGCTGCGTCACCTGGGCCACGGACGAGAGCGCCAGCGCCTGGCCGTCGTTGAGCGGGATCACCGACGTGGTCGGCAGGTTGAGCGCGAACGGATCGAACAGCCCCGTGGTGGCCGTGGTCGTCACGGGGGCGGCGCCGATCCCGGCCTGCCAGGCGGCGAAGCTGCCGGTCAGGGTGGCGGCGGATGCCGTGCCGGACAGGCCGATGGCAAGCGCCATGGCGAGGGATGCGATGCGCATGGATACTCCTGATGCCGCGAAACAACGGATCAGCCGATAGCAGAGGCTGCGCCCGCCGTTTGCGACGTTTTCGCGTCATTCGCCGGCCCCACCTCGTCGAACAGCAGCAGGCGCCCGGCGTTGCCCAGGCCGGCGAAGGTGCTGAGGTTGTGCAGCAGGGCGGCGATGATCGCCCCCTCGGCGCCCAGCACGCCGGCCGCGGCCAGGCCGACCAGCAGCATGGTCCAGCCCAGCCCGATCGCCACGTTGACGTGGATGGTGCGGCGGCAGCGCCGGCTCAGCCGGATCGCCGTGGCCAGGCGGCGCAGGTCGCTGGTCATCAGCACCAGGTCGGCCGAGGCCAGCGCCACGTCCGTGCCCTGCGCCCCCATCGCGACGCCGACCGCGCCGACCTTCAACGCCAGCGAGTCGTTGATGCCGTCGCCCACCACCAGCGGGCGGAACCCGGCGTCGATCTCCGCCAGCACGCGGCCCATCTTCTGTTCCGGCAGCGCCTCCGCCACGATGTCGGCGATGCCCAGTTCCGCGCCGATGCGGGCTGCCACGGCCTGGCGGTCGCCGGTCAGCAGCACCTGCCGCTCCAGCCCCAGCGCGCGCAGCTC
>CAXSFF010001080.1:0-2006 GCA_964236035.1 uncultured Acetobacteraceae bacterium | reverse complement strand
TGGGCATCGAAGACATTCGGGACCTGATCGCCGATTTCGCACAGGCCTTAGATCGATCAGGCGCGCGATAAGGCAATGCGCGCCGCTACATTTAGCCAGTCATCATTGAACAGGCGGACGAAACTCATATCGGTGAGGGTGGCATGGACGTTCCAGGTTCAGCAGAAAGCACAGTGATTAGGGGCGGATGTTCCTGCGGTTCCATACGCTACGAATGTAGCGAGCTGCCACTAGCTATGTTCAACTGCCATTGTCGGGACTGCCAACGCGCGAGTGGGGGAGCCTTCGTCACCGTGGCTGTTTTCCATGAACACGCGCTGCACATCCAAGAAGGATGCCCGACCTATCGGGGTCACGACAAGAGTAGTGCGTAGGTGTCCAGAATCAGTGAACAGAAGGTGAATATTGATTCCATCGTCTCCTCCGCCTCAGGCGGCACCACCTAATTTCTCTTGAGCGGCGCGCAGCGGACGGAAGGTGCCTTTTTGCTGGGCCTCGCCCCTCCAGTCGTAGATGCCGGTGAGGTTGATGTGCTCCCAGATCTGCGGTGAAACGTGGCGAATTATGTGATCCGGCAGGTCGTGCCTTTCGGCCCGCAGGCTCTCGACGACACGGGACAGATAAACGGTGTTCCACAAGATGATGGCGCTGACCACCAGGTTGAGGCCGGAAGCACGGAAAGCCTGGCTCTCGAAGGAGCCGTCGCGGATTTCGCCGCGCTCGTGGAAGAACACTGCCCGGGTCAGCTTGTTGCCGGCCTCGCCCTTGTTCAGCCCGGCCCGGCAACGGTCGCGCAGCTTTGGGCTGGAATACCACTCGGTCATGAACAGGGTCCGCTCGATCCGACCTATCTTACGCAGGGCGCGCGACAGCGTATTCGTTTTCGGCAAGGCTGCGAGTTTTTTCAGCAATGTCGAAGGCACGACGAGCCGATCCACGATCGAGACGCCGGCGCGCAACGCTTCATCCCAGCCCTCGCGGATTGCGGCGGCATCGATACGGTCGCCGATGTCATGCTTGATGGTTGGATAGACATCCGCGCCCCCAAGCTGTGCAGGCGCCAATCCTTGAGATCACGCAGCCGCGGTGCGACGCGCTTTCCGCTTAGTGTAAACAGGCTGAAGACATGGTCGCTGGCACCGCCGGTGTCGACGTAATGCTCGTCGATGTCGATCCGGCTCTCATGTCCGTAGAGCCCGTCGAGCACATAGACGGCTTCATCCTCGGTTGCGCCCATCGGCAGGATGTGGAAGTGGCCGTACTGATCGGAGACCCAGGTGTAGAACTTGTTGCCGGGATCGCCGCTGTAATGGGCGTTGACGTCGCTGCGCTTGGCGCCCCGGCCGGTGGCGCGAAAGAACTGGCCGTCCGAGGAGGAGGTCACGCCGTTGCCCCACAGCTTGGCGAAAGGATGCGCCAGATGGGTGTTGATGATCGCGGCCAGGGCCGATTTGTAGGTCTCGGGCCGGATGTGGAACAGCCGGGCCCAGGTGATCTGTCGCTCGCTGAGTCCGGCCGAGGCGTCGGTCATGCGCTTGGCTCCGAGATTGGTCCCGTCGCCGAGGATCGCCGCAAGCAGCGCCGGGGTGTGGCGGACGTCGTCGCCGGTGCGCAGATGGGTAAAGCAGTGGGCAAAGCCGGTCCAGATGTCGGCCTCAGCCAGGAGATCGGTGATATCGATCTGGGGTGTTCGGTCGAGGATCAGCCATTTCGCCGCCTCGACCTTCGCCTTCGGCACTTTAGTGCGCTCTTTTGAGATGGCCAGGACGCCATTGACCAAGCGGACGCCCACGAGCTTGCCGGTCCGGGCCTGGTAGCTCAGTTTCTTCAGCTTGAAGTCCAGCTCCCGCTGCTTTTCGGCAATCCAGGCATCGGCGTCGTGCGGGACGCCGAGCCGCAGATCGCCCGCCGCCTTGCGCGCCGCGAAATCTGGGTTCGGCATGAGCTGGGTCTCCAGAGGACAGAAGGCGCGGCCGCCCTCGACCCAGACGTCACCCGACCGCAGG
>CAXSFF010001079.1:0-2007 GCA_964236035.1 uncultured Acetobacteraceae bacterium | reverse complement strand
TCATGCGGACCCAGGCCGAGGTGTTCCGCTCCGTCAAGCCGTTCGTCGGGCGCGGCCTCGGCCTCGTGCCGGCCGCGGACGGCCAGCCCCGCCCGGCCGACCTGGCGCTGCACGTCCGGGAGTGGGTGGCCCGTCATGCCACCACCGCGCAGGGCCATTTCAACTATGACGCTGGCCGTGCCGAGCTGGCCCGCCAGCTAGGGCCGGTCTGGACGGGCGCGGCGCAGGCCGCCCCGCACGTCCGCTGCCTGGTTGCGGCCTTCGTGCTGCACGCCAGCCGCCAGCGCGAGGAGGCCATCGCCCTGCTCGGCGACATGGCCGGGAGCCTCCCCATAAACCCGGGCGATGGGCCGGCCGGTCCGGCAAGGCCGCTGCGGGTGGGTGGCCGCGCCGTGGACCGGGCTGACGAGGTGCTGCTGGATGTCGAGCTGGTGGCGCCCTGCGCCGCCATCGCTGCCGGTCACGCCTACACGGCGCCGGCGCTGATGAGCCTCCTGCTGCACGCCCGCGCGCAGGCTGGCGTGCTGGCGCCGGGCCAGTTCGCCTTCCTCAAGCTGATCGACCGGCCGCTCTGGTACGCCCTGCACAGCCTGGGCTTCCCGTCCGAGATGGGCAGCGCGGCGCCGATGCCGAACCCGCGCATCGAGGCGTTCGGGGCGCGCGACCACTGGGCCGCCGAGTGCGCCCTGCGCCGCCCCCTCCGCAAGCCCGCCCTCGATGCGGCGATGGAGACCATTCGCGTCCGCCTGAAGCAGGCTGCGCCATCCGCCAACCGCTCCAAGGAGACACCATGATCATCCAGCTCCCCCCTGGCACCACCTCCATCACGCTGCGCTTTGACAGCCCCGCCCCCGGCGATGCCATCACCCTGCTTCCTGCCCCGGCCATGTCCCCGCCCTCCGTGCGGCAGCCTTGGGTGCGTCCGGGGTCGGTCATGATGTGCCTTGCGCTTGGCGCAGTGCTGATCATTGCTGGGGGAGCGGTCTGGAACAACAGGCCGCAGGCCGAGGCCACGCTGAACCTGCCGCGTCCCGCCCGGTGGATCGGCGACGCCCCGCGCGTGCCGGCGGCGCTGCAGGCCGAGCTGAACCGCGCCCCAACCGTGATCCCGCCCGATGCCGGACCGCCGGCCATGGTGCAGCCCGCCCCTAGCCCCGCTGCGGAGCGCCCCGCTGGCACGAACCCCTTTGGGTTGGAGTAGCCTCATGACCGAACTTGCAAGGACCACGAACAACTTCTGGGACGCTTGCGCCCATGCGCTCGTCAACTGCATGCGTCCGGTCGTCACCTGGGCACGGCACGAGAAGGGCTTGCCGATCGGCGATGATCCGGTTCCCGCCATGCTCTCGCTCAAGGCGCTCACAGGTATCGTGCAGGACCGCAAGCTGCCGGTCCCGATGCCGTGCGGGCAGGTCGAGCTGGTGGACCTGGCCGCAGCCCCGGCGGAGCTGTTCACGCCGCTCCTGGGCTACCTGGACAACCTGCCCTGCTACGATCCGCTCCGGGCCAGCGGCGTTGACCAGCCCGAACAGGCACTGGTGCAGCACTTCTACGTGCTCATGCACGTCCGCCCCGTCATGCCCGCGCTGCTGCCGTGATCCGCCGGGAGGTCTTCGGGCCGGAGGCGGCCTATGAGCTTCGCGGGGCGCAAGCCTACCGCGAGGTGCAGCCCGGCTTCCGCGGCCTGCGCGACGCCCTGGCCAGCTCCGCCTCCGGCCTGCTGCTCGCCATGGCCGCCGTGGGCATCGGCTTCGAGCCGGGCGTCATCGACCTGGCCGTGCCAGCGGCGGCCCTCTACGCAAGCTGGGTGCTGACCCGCAAGGTGGTCCTGCCCTTCCGGCTGCCCTGGGGCGCCCGGCGGCGCGACCACAACCACCCCGACCCGGAGAACCGCAAGCCGCGCATGGCAGGGGGCATCATCTACCTCGGCCGCGACTTCCGCACCGGCCATGAGCTGTGGATCGCCAACGAGGACGGCCGCCAGCACGTCGCCGTGCCCGGCACCAC
>CAXSFF010001078.1:0-2009 GCA_964236035.1 uncultured Acetobacteraceae bacterium | reverse complement strand
TCTGGCGGCGGAACTCAGGCGTATACGGAGCACGTGTTCTGGGCATCAGGACCACTTCTGGCGAAAGCTTCAGGGTGTCCACGAAACCGGGTCAATCCCAATCCCAGTCGACCATGATCCAGCGGCGCGGCACTTTTTCGAGCGTCGGGACCACGCCGTTCTTCGTGTGCTTGCGGCGCCGGATCATGTGCCCAGGGTCGGCGGCCAGTGCCTCGGCCGCTTCCGGCAGCAGTGACCCCCGGACTACGAAAGCCCGGGGGTCGCGGCGCACCACGTCGAGCACGTCCACCAAGTCCGCAAGGTTGCGGACCTGGTGCTCCCGCGGCGCGAACATGCTGCCGGCGTTGTACGAGACCTTCGACCACTGGCCGAGGGCAGCGTCCCACCGCCACCGCTTCGTGGCGCTGTAGCGAGGCGCAGTTCGCAGCACGGTGATCCCGCACCCGTCAACCGCGGTGGCCGGTGCAATCACCCGCCACGCACCTTGTTGACCATGCCGGTCAAGATGCGCCGCTGCTTCGGGCTCACCCCTTTCTCGGCCTTGAGCCCCTGCAAGAATGCCCGCTCCCACGCCGTCAGGAGCCCGGAGTATGCCCGGCAGAGGGCGATGTCGGCCTGGAGGGTGTTGACGGGTGCGGCGCGGCCGGGCGGCGCGGGCTCGCCTGCCAGAAGGTCCGGCCAGGCGATCCCCCGCGACCGCACGAACCGATCGGCGGCAAGTGCCGCAGCGTCGCGCTCGCCCTGGTGGCTGGAGCCGAGCAGGCCGAGGATGCCCGCGAGGCGGTTCCGATCGGCCGGCGGCAACGCCATCATGCGCGGCCTCCGCCCGGGTGCGTGACCTCGATAGGCACCAAGTCGGGCCAGATAGAGTGGAGAGCCTTGGTCGCTTTCGCCTGCAACGCCTCGGCGCTGGTGCCGCACTTCACACAAATGCCGAAGGCGACGTCTCTCTGCGGATCGTCGCGCATCGGCAGAACGATCCCTTATACGACTTGGAAGCTCCTCAGAGCCTTGCCGGCCCGGCCATGCCGCGCGAGAGATCGGGCTGCAATGTTGGTTGGCCTAACGTGTCATAGGCGTTGGCCACCTCAGTCCCGATGGCGTCGGCCAAGTCCCGAGGCAGCACGATCGCGGTGCGCATGATGCCGTCGCGGGGGTGTTTGAACGCCGGCAGCGTCACCGTGATCCGGTTGCCGGCCAAGCGGCGCACCTGGATGCCCTGCACCGTCATGGCGATGCCGGACAGGTCCAGTTCAACGATCGCCAGCGCCACCAACTCGCCGCGTCCGAGCACACGCTCGACACCAAGCACACTGAAGGACACAACCCAGTTTCGTCGTCAGTCACCGCCATACCTCCCAATAATTGTCACGCCCGCCGCCGTGCTTCTATTTACCTCGCACAGACCATGCACAGCCTCTTAAGCATCATCTCAGATTTTACAAGTTTCCGTGACGATCAAGGTGTTTTGCTGCAATGCAGCAAATAGTCACGACACTGAGAGCGTTAACATCTCATAGACGATTGTGGCGTGAACTGTGGGGCAAGCAGAAACCGCCCCGTCCTGCTGGATGGGCACCTTGGGATCTTCGCAATGCTCAAATGCTTCAAAGGCTTTCCGGTGACGATTGCTGCAGCTCTGCTTTCTGTCAGCGCCGTTGCTGCCGATCTGTCAGCCCCGGACAGCACCACTACGGTAAAGTCCGATGGCTTCTACGTCGTCACGGAGACCCTGCCGGCGCGCGAAGCGTGCCCTGGCTATACCCCCACGATCGTTCGGCGCTACCTGCCCAACGGGCTGAAGCAGAGCACGACAAGCGACCTGTTCTGCGGGTCCTCCGTGGAGAAGGTGTTCGCACCGGATGGTAGCCTCCGGGGATCGCGCCGCTTCGAGAGAAAGGACGCAGGCTCGCCGTCGCGCCTGGCCAGCGTCGAGTTCGACAACCGAGGGGGTGACTGGGATCGCGTCGTGGTTCTCCTGTCCGCCGGTCAGCAGGTCCAGAGCGTCA
>CAXSFF010001077.1:0-2009 GCA_964236035.1 uncultured Acetobacteraceae bacterium | reverse complement strand
CCAGGGGGGCTCCCCCTGGCGGGTCCAGGGCAGAGCCCTGGCCTTGCCTGCTTCCTGACAGCCGTGGGCCGGTTCGGGAATGACCCGCTGCCGGCTGCTGGTGTAGCGTGCGGCCATGTTGACCTTGAGCCTGGCGCACGAGCCCGATGCCGAACTCATCGTGCGGGCGGCATGGCTGTACCACATCGGCGGCCTGACCCAGGAGGAGGTGGCCGTGCGCCTGGGCGTGCACCGCACCCGTGTCGTGCGCCTGCTGGGCGAGGCGCGCGACCGCGGGCTGGTCAGCGTCACCATCCACCACGAGCAGGTCCGCGACCTCGAGGTCGAGGGCGGGATCGTGCGGCGCCACGGCCTGGACTTCTGCCTGGCCACGCCGCCGATCGGCCTTGACGACGTCGACGCCGAGCCGAGGCTGGCGGCAGTCCAGGAGATGATCGCGCGCCGTGCCGTCGGCAGCGCCGCCGCCAGCTTCCTCAAGGGCAAGCTCGTCCCGGGCAAGCCGATCACCGTGGGCGTGAGCTGGGGACGGACGCTCGAGCAGATGGCGCTGCACCTGTCCGGGGCGCACAACGCCAGGGCGCGCTTCGTGTCGCTGATGGGCTCGCTGACCCGCAACTCCGCGTCCAACCCGTTCGAGGTGGTCCAGGCGCTGGCTGCGCGGACCGGGGGCGAGGGGCATTTCCTGCCGGTGCCGTTCATCGCCGACACGCAGGCGGACCGTGCCGTGCTGATGTCGCAGCGCAGCGTGGCCGAGGCCCTGGATCTCGCGCGCTCGGCGGACCTGTTCCTGATCAGCGTCGGCGAGCTGAGCGAGACCGCGTTCCTGCGCAAGCAGGCCATGCTCTCGGCCGCGGAGCTCGCGAGCGTGCGCGCCCGGGGCGCGGTTGCCGACTCGCTGGGGCGGCTGTTCGACCGGGCCGGCGTGCAGGTCGACCACGAGCTTGCCCATCGCACCCTGGCCCTGGAGTTCGAGCATCTGCGTGGACGCAACGTCGTGCTGCTGGCGGGTGGGGTCCAGAAGGTGGACTCGGTCCGTGCCCTGTTGCGAACCGGAGTCGTGCGCGGATTGATCATCGACGGCGATGCCGCGAGACTCCTGGCATCCAACGAGGACTGATACCAACCGTCCTATGCTGTGGCCGTTTTGGTCCATGATGCGGCTGCGATGGAGCGGATGCGGTCCGGAGCATCCGCGAGCCAGTTCCAGGCGGCGCAGCATCAGTCCACGATCGTGTTCTTTTTCTCCAGAAAAAGAAGAATCTTGCCTTCCTGTGAAAATGCAACGGTGCTGCCAGGTTCATGACAGCCTCCGGTCGGGCGTTCAGGCGGCGCCCCCGCGCAGGATCGTCCGTGTGTGGCGGGCGATCATCGCCTCCTCGTCCGTCGCGATGACCCTGACCTCGACGGCGCTGTCGGCCGCGCTGATCAGCGCGGCGCCCGCCGCGTTGGCGGCGCCGTCCAGCCGCACGCCCAGCCAGGCGAGCCAGGTGCGGACCGCGGCGCGCACGGGCGGGGCGTGCTCGCCGATCCCGGCAGTGAACACCGGGCCGTCCAGCCCGCCGAGCGCGCTCGGCAGCGATCCCGCGAGGCCGGCCAGGCGGTAGCCGAACAGGCCCAGCGCCGCCTTCGCGTCGCTCGCCACGACCTGGTCGGGGATGCGGCTCCCGGGGATTTTGCCTGCGGGCGTCTCCGGCATCGCGCTCCAAGCCTCCCTGTCCCGGGCGGGTTCGCGCCGGTTCCGGGCACGCAGGCTGAGCCGTTCGTCGCGACGGGAACAGGGGCCACGCGAACAGGGGCGGAGACGACTTATGAGCCGCCGGCGGCCGGAACCTGGAGCGGAGGGCCGGTGAGTAGTTTCCGATCCTGCCGGCGCCCTGCCTGCCGCGGCTAGCGTCGGAGACGGGACCACGAACGGCGACAGCACGCCGGCAGCCGCCCCATTGCCTGCTCGTGCGCGCCAGGACGGACCTCGGCCTGTCCGAACCAGAGGATCATGACCATGCCGCAAA
>CAXSFF010001076.1:0-2010 GCA_964236035.1 uncultured Acetobacteraceae bacterium | reverse complement strand
CCCCGATGCTTAGCGTTTGGGCGGGAGGAGGCCGGGAGGAGGGGTGGCCACGCCAACCACCTCCCCCACACTCGTCATTGCGAGCCGACGCCTGGCTGTGCGGCAAATGTTCGTCGCGTGGCCCTGGGTTGCCGCGTCGCAAGCGCTCCTCGCAACGACGGCTGGAGCGGCGAGTTGAAATCCGCCCGCCGTGCTTTAGGCTTTCGCGGCTGCCACAATTTGGGGGTTCATGATGTTCCGACACGTAATGCTGGCCACCGCCGGGCTGCTGGCGGTGACCGCCGGCGCCGCGCAGGCCCAAATCAAGATCGGCGTGGCTGGTCCGATGACGGGGCAGTACGCGGCGTTCGGCGCGCAGTTGAAGGCGGGCGCGGAGCAGGCGGTGGCAGACATCAACAAGGCCGGCGGCGTGCTCGGCCAGCAGCTTCAGCTCACCGTCGGCGACGACGTGTGCGACCCGCGGCAGGCGGTTTCGGTGGCCAACCAACTGGCCGGCGCCGGGGTGAAGATGGTGGCTGGGCATTACTGTTCCGGCAGCTCGATCCCTGCCAGCAAGGTGTACGGCGAGGAAGGCGTGCTGGAGATCTCCCCCGCCTCCACCAACCCGGCCTACACCGACAACGGCGCCTGGAACACCTTCCGGCTGTGCGGGCGCGACGACCAGCAGGGCAAGGTCGCCGGCGACTACCTCGCGGCGCACGACGCCGACAAGAAGATCGCCATCCTCAACGACAACACGTCGTACGGGAAGGGCCTGGCCGACGAGACGCAGAAGGCGCTGAACGCGAAAGGCGTCAAGGAGGCGATGGCCGCCACCTACACGCCCGGCGAGCAGGACTACTCGGCGTTGGTCAGCCGCCTGAAGGCTGCGGGCATCCAGGTGATCTATCTCGGCGGCTACCACACAGAGGCCGGGTTGATCGTGCGGCAGGCCAAGGCACAGGGCATGGACGTGACGCTGATCAGCGGCGATGCGCTGGTGACCAAGGAGTTCTGGCAGATCGCCGGGCCGGCCGGCGAGGGCACCATGATGACGTTCTCGCCGGACATGGCGAAGCGGCCGAGCGCTGCGCCTGTGGTGGCGGAGTTCAAGGCCAACAACGTCGATCCCGAAGGCTACACGCTCTATACCTACGCCAGCGTGCAGATTTGGGCCGAGGCGGCGGCGAAGGCGGGCACGACGGACCCCAAGAAGGTGGCCGACACCCTCCGGTCGGGCGGCCCCTGGCAGAGCATCCTGGGTTCCGTCACCTTCGACAAGAAGGGCGACGTGGAAGGGCCGAGCTATGTGTTCTACGTCTGGAAGGACGGCAGCTACGGCGAGATCTAAGTGTAACACCAATAGCAACGGCTTTGATTCTTCTCCCCTCCCCTTGCGGGAGGGGCTAGGGGAGGGGTGCCGCGCGCGATGACCCGTGGCGTGGCTACCCCTCCTCCCGGCCTCCTCCCGCAAGAGGAGGAGCAGTGCAGCGGTCAACGTCCGAGGTCACCGGTATAAGAAAGGCGAGGCCAATACTCTGCCAGCCTCGCCCTGCTTGATCAGACCTTGTCGGCCGCCTCGCGGACGGTATCCTTAGCGCCGCCGACCGTGCTCTTGGCCTTGCCTGCGACCTTGTCCGCCTTGCCCTCGGCCTTCAACTTCTCGTCGCCAGTCAGCTTGCCGGCGCCTTCCTTGATGGCGCCCTTGGCTTGGTCCAACGCGCCGGTCACACGATTCTTGTCCATGAGCCGCTCCAACGCAGCACGATGCTGCATCAGGATGAACGGTCATCCGGCTTTTGGGTTGCGAATTGCCGGTGCGACAGGCCAGCCAGCCATTCGCCGACCAGCCGCACCAGGTCTCGGCCTGCCGCGGTGACGCCCGCCATTTGCAAGGCTCCGTGGATCATGCCGATCAGATGCTCATGCCGGACGGCGTTGCCGGCGACGCGCAGCTTCTCGGCAAATTCGCTGCCTTCGTCGGCGAGCGGGTCGAACTCGCAAGTGACCACCAGCGCCGGCGGCAGCCCA
>CAXSFF010001075.1:0-2010 GCA_964236035.1 uncultured Acetobacteraceae bacterium | reverse complement strand
CGCCGCCCCGGGCGCGGCCCCGCGGGGGGGCCGCCCAGCCACAGCCGCGTGCGCCCGTCCTCGATCAGCGCCCGCGTGACCGGCATCGGCGGGCCGTAGTCGCTCGGGATGTCCAGCCGCCCATGGTCCATCAGCGAGCGGCGCTCCTCGAACGTCATCGACCCCCACATCAACGCTTCCGTGAAGTCGGGCGCGGCGGCGACGCCAACCAGGCCCGCCATCCGCTCCGGCCGCGCCAGCGCCACCAGCAGGCCGATCCAGCCGCCCATCGACGAGCCGACCAGCAGCAGCGGCCCCTTGGTCAGCGCGTCGATCGCCGCCAGCGCGTCCGCCGTCCAGCGTCCGACGGTGCCGTCCTCGAACGCGCCGCCGCTCTGCCCGTGCCCGGAGTAGTCGAACAGCAGCACCGCCTGCCCAGCCCGCTCGCACTGCGCCGCGAGCATGGATGCCTTGTCGCCGCCCATGTCGCTGAGGTAGCCGGGCAGGAACACCAGCGTCGGCGACCGGCCCCCCAGGCGCTGCCAGGCCAGCTCGACGCCGGCGCCATTGTCGATCCTGCCGCTTTCCACTGCTCCGTCTCCTTGCATCCGCCGCCAGATGATATAGGGCCAAACCATGAGCGACGCGCTTAATCTGACCGTGCTGCAAGTGCTGCCCGCCCTGGAGACCGGCGGGGTGGAGCGCGGCACGCTCGAGATGGTGCAGGCGATCGTGCGCGCCGGCGGCTCCGCCCTGGTGGCCAGCGCCGGCGGCCGCATGGTGCCGGCGGTGGAGCGTGCCGGCGGCACCCACATCACCCTGAAGCTCGCCTCCAAGAACCCGGCGCGCATCTGGAGCAACGCCGCCCGCCTCGCCTTCCTGATCCGCGCCGCCGACGTCGACATCGTGCACGCCCGCTCGCGCGCCCCCGCCTGGTCGGCGTGGCTGGCCTGCAAGCGCACGGGGGCGCACCTGGTGACCACCTGGCACGGCGTGTACTCCGAGAACGCGCCTGGCAAGCGCCGCTACAACGCCGTCATGGCCCGCGGCGAGCGCGTCATCGCCATCAGCCAGTTCGTCGCGGCACGGCTGTCCTCCCGCCACCGCATCGACCCGGAGAAGCTGCGCATCATCCCCCGCGGCGTCGACCCCGAGACGTTCGACCCGGACGCCGTGACCGGCCACCGGGTGGCGCGGCTGGCGGCGCAGTGGCGGCTGCCGGACGGCGCCACCACCATCGTGCTGCCGGCGCGGCTGACCCGGTGGAAGGGCCACGCCGTGATGCTGGAGGCGCTGGCGCTGCTGGAGCGACGCGACATCCACCTGGTGCTGGTCGGCGCCGACCAGGGCCGCACCCGGTTCCGCAAGGAGCTGATCGCCCGTGCTGAGGCGCTAGGGGTGGCCGACCGTGTGCGCCTGGCCGGGCATTGCGACGACATGCCAGCCGCGCTGATGCTGGCCGAGATCGTGGTCAACCCCTCGGTCGAGCCGGAGCCGTTCGGCCGCACCGTGATCGAGGCGCAGGCGATGGGCCGCCCCGTCGTCGTCTCCGACCAGGGCGGCACCGCCGAGACCGTCGAGCACGGCGTCACCGGCTGGCGCGTGCCCCCGGCCGACCCGGCCGCGCTGGCGCAGATGATCGACGCGATCCTGCGGCTATCGGCGGACGAGCGGGCGGCGTATGGCTGGTACGCGCGGCAGAGCGTGTGCGCCCACTACACGACGGCGGCGATGCAGGAGGCGACGCTGAACGTGTATCGGGAGCTGCTGCCCTAGACATTCGTCATCGCGAGCCGGCTTCGGCGTGGCGATCCAGAGCCGCGCGCCAAGTGCCGCCGGGTCGCCCTAGTGGATAAAATCTGACGCCTGATACCCGTAATGTAGGTCGGCTTGTGGAGGCTGTGTGAAAACGCCTGACCGCAACGAAAATGGAGAAGAATTTTCTCCGCTCCTGAGTCCGCCAACTCAAGGCGTTGAGTTTCTGAGTGCTGTTTGCCTGAACTCTGCCGAGGTGGAGGACGCGAGTAGATA
>CAXSFF010001074.1:0-2010 GCA_964236035.1 uncultured Acetobacteraceae bacterium | reverse complement strand
TCCTCCACCGCCACGGTGCAGGCCATCGCGGCGCGCTCGCCCATCGCCGCCGTCACCGCGCCCAGCGTCCAGCCGGCCAGCCGCCACAGCGGCAGCAGCGCGGTCGGGCGCACCCGGCGGTCGGCGATCAGCCCGGCGAAGGTATCGAGGTGGTGCTGCTCCTGCGCCTGCATGTGGCGCAGCGTGTCGCCCTTCGGCCCGCGCCCCAGCACGGCGAGCTGGCCGGCGTAGATCTGCTGCGCGCCGAACTCGCCGGCATGGTCGACGCGGATCATCCGCTCCAGCCGCGCGCGCGGTTGCAGGTCACCTGGCAGGATGTCCCTCATGGTCGGCTCCGCATCGGTCTGCCTAGCGAGATGGCGAGGAAGCCGCCGAACGCCAGGGCCAGCAGCAGGTTCATGCCCGCCATCGACACGGGGACGCCCGGCACTAGGTAGGTCGGCTCGTCGCATGGCTTGGCCGGGTGGTCGGGCATGCGGGCGAGGCGCTCGGCGATGCCGCCGCCGCCGAAGCTGGGCGCGGCGCATTCCGGCAGCGGGCTCGGCCACCGCCCCTGCTCCACCCCGACATGCACGCCGGACGCCGCGACCGACGCCGCCATGCACGCCACCACGCCCCACAGCCACCAGCGTCGCGGCAGCAGCAACGCCAGCACGGCGAACCCGGCGGCGATGCGGTACGGCCAACGCTCCACCAGGCACAGCGCGCACGGCACCAGGCCGCCGTACCATTCGGACCCCAACGCAGCGCCCAGCGCCCCGCCCGCCACCAACAGCGACAGGGCCGCGAGCCACCGGACGCGCGCCGTCATTGGAATGGCGCCCAATCATCCACGCAGCGCGCCAGCCAGTCCCGCACCCCCGCGGCGTCGCCGAACACCTCCGGCACCAGCAGCCCGGCGCCGCCCATGCTGCGGGCCACGGCCATGCCGTCCTCGTCGGTCACGTCGTCGCCGATGAACACGGGCAGGCGGCCGGCGAAATGCGGCAGCGCCATGATGGCGGCGACGGCGCTGCCCTTGTCCATGCCGCCGGGCCGGACCTCCCAGGCCATGTGCGCGGCCATGATCTGGAACCCGGCATGCGGCGCCATCAGGCCTTCCAGCGCCGTGCGGAACACGGGGCCGGCGGCGGGCGCCAGGCGGTAGTGCAGCACGAAGCCGCGCGCCTTGCGCTCCAGGATCGCGCCGGGATGCCCAGCGACCAGAGCGGCCACTTCCTGCAGCAGTTCCGGCGGCGGCTCCGGCAACGCGGCCCGCTGCAACGCCGCGCCGGGCGCCGAACGCAGGGCGCCACCATGTTCGCCGGCGACCACGGGGACGATGCCGGGCAGCAGGGCGTCGATCTGCTCGACCGGCCGCCCGGTGACGACGGCGAGCGCCCCTGCCAGCGTGGCGCACAGCCGGGTCAGCGTCGGCGGCAAGTCGGGCGCTACCACCACGGTCGCCGGCGTTGGCGCGATGTCGAGCAGGGTGCCGTCCATGTCCAGCAGCAGCGCGCAGCGGGCGAACGGCGGCAGGCGCATCAGTGGCAGGCGACCAGGCGAACGCTGTAGATCGGGTGCTCCAGCATCGCCACGGCGGGCTCGTTGGCGAACATCCAGCCGTGGAAGCCGGGCGCGCCGGGCCGCTTGTCGGAGATGTCGAGGAAGGCGGCGGCGTCCGGCGCCTGGTTCGACGGCCGCACCACGCAGGAACGCAGCGCGATGCTGATCGAGGCGTTATCGGCCGACTGACCGATCTTCAGCGAGACGGCGGTCACGTGGGCGTTGACGGTGTCGAGGACCTGCAGCTCGCCGGTGCCGCGTTGCAGCCACGCGTCCGGCGACGAGTTGGGCGGGTGGGCCGGTTGCGCCATCACGGCAACCGGCCAAGCCAG
Organism: uncultured Acetobacteraceae bacterium; assembly: GCA_964236035.1. GTDB lineage: Bacteria > Pseudomonadota > Alphaproteobacteria > Acetobacterales > Acetobacteraceae > CAXSFF01. Next base: position 133 of record CAXSFF010001074.1, on the reverse strand, counting down.
GATGACCAGCCAGGCCCGCCTCATAGCTTCGGGCTGCGCAGCCCGGCGACCAGGTCGACCAGGATGCGCCGCATCGCAGCCTCGTCCACGCCCATCAGCACGGCGTCCTCGAACGCGTCCTGCATGACCTGGG
>CAXSFF010001073.1:0-2012 GCA_964236035.1 uncultured Acetobacteraceae bacterium | reverse complement strand
CGCTTCCCCTGTCGCTGCCCGCGCTGCCATTGCCGCCCGCGCCGCCTCGCGCGTTCCTGCCGCGGCCGACGCCGCGTGCCGTGCTGACCGCGGCGCTGCCCACGGAGCCGGGGCCGCACCTTGCCCGCGAGCCGGTGGCGCCCCGCTTCGAGATGCCACGCTGGCTGACGCAGGGACGATCGCCGCGCCCCACGGTGCTCGCCCTGTCGGAGCCGCCACACGCCCTGGCGCTGCGGCCCGCGCCTCCGGTCGCAGCGCCTCCGGTCGTCGCGTCTCTGGTTGTCGCGCCGCCTCGGGCGCCTGCAGCGCCGCCACGCCAGTTCGCCGTGATCGCCGCCACGTCCGCTGACGCGGCCTACGAGGACCGTCCGGCCGGCTGGTATCCCCGCGCTGTCCCCGCCTGGCCATACGGTCCGCCTGCCCGCCCGCCGTACGGCTGGGTCCCGCCCTACGGCTATGGCCAGCCCTACCCGCCGTACTACGAAGGTCGGTGACAGCGGAACTGGAGTCCAACTCAGACTTCTTCCAAAAACTTGAAGACAGAGGGGCATCAGCAGGCAAACTAATGTGTTGGTCATCGCAACCCGACCATTTCTTCAAAAGTGCCAGCTTTAGAGATACTTGGCACCTTTCAACCCGTTATAATTTCTAGTTTTCTGAAGTTCTACCCATTTCTAGATTAGAACTCCTGAAATTCAGTAGCCTCGCTTGAGGTCGACCTGGTTGGGAGGCTTATGGCCTTTGCGCAGAGCGCGAAGATTGGACATCAGGACATCCATGCTGTTCGGAAGGTAGTTGTGATAGTCGTCGCATGAGATGTGAGGGGTCAGGAGCAGGTTCGGCGTCGTCCAGAGGCGATGATCCGGAGGAAGCGGCTCCGGCGTGACCACGTCCAGCACTGCGCCGCCGAGTTGACCGTCGTCCAGGGCATTGCATAGCGCGTCCTGTTCCACCAGGTCGCCACGCCCGATGTTCACCACGAAAGCGCCTCGCGGAAGAAGAGCGATCCGCCTTCGATCCAGGATATGCCGCGTCGCGTCCGTCAGGGGACAGGCCAGCAGCAGGAACTCCGTCCCGGGCAGCACCGCATCGAACTCGTCGGTGCCGACAACCCGATCGCACGCCTCGTGTGCGCCCGGACGCGACCGTACGCCGGTGATGTGCATGTCGAACTGCCTGGCGCGGTGAACGGCGCCGCTTCCCAGGCCTCCCAGTCCGACGATGGTAAGCCGCCGCCCTCCAAGCACCGTGCCAAGCTGGCGGTCCCAGCGCCGTGCCTGTTGATCGGCCGTGTAGGCCGGGACACGATTGGCGAGCATCAGGATGCACATGATCGCATATTCGCCGGCTTTCGCCTCATGCGCGCCGCTGTTGTTCAGCACGACCACTCCATCCGGGAGCCAGTCGGCCGGCAGCAACGACTCGATCCCGGCAAACGTGCAGAAGATGAAACGCAACCTGGGCGCCTCGGCAGGAAGCGGCTTCGGCAGGCTCCCGGTCGTCACCAGCAACTCGACGTGAGGCAAGGCCATCGCCAGCTCATCGCCCGTGCAGCCGAAGCTGACCTCATGGTCGGTTCCGACATCGGGGGCACGTGCGACGGCGTCATCCCATATCGCCGGGGTGAGCTGCCTTCGCGACTGGGCAGGGTCGAGGTGGACATGAATGCGCACAGGCCAGCCTAGCGCGTCCGGACCGTCTCGTCAGGCATTTCTAGGCTCCTCGACCGACATCCACGACCGTCCGTGGTCGGGGACGCGGTCGCCGCCAGCCCGGAATTCCGGATCAAACTTTCGGCTTCGCTGCCATGGGACCATCGACCAGATCGATCCCCTGCCACGCGCCGCCGCTTGCCGCCCCGCCCCGCGGCACCGACACTGCCGCGATGTCCGATCCCCCGCGCCCTGACCGTTCCGCCTCGACAACGCCCGCCGCGATGACGCCCGCCGAGGTCCGCGCGTTCCTCGACGCGATCGCAGCGCCCGACGCCGACGTGCAGACCGAGCTTGCCC
>CAXSFF010001072.1:0-2016 GCA_964236035.1 uncultured Acetobacteraceae bacterium | reverse complement strand
AGGAGCCCGGACCGCTTCAGGACGTCTCGCCTCGACAGATTCTTCATAGACCGCCATTCACGCATACCAGACATAAATCTTCTCCCTCAATCTTGCTACCAGATGCCAGGTGCGTCCTGACCTTCACGCAAGCGCATCCTCATAGTGAGGCGATGCAGTCGATCTCGACCAGCGAATCACCCGGTACCCCCGCGACCACGGCGATCGTCGTCCGGACCGGCGGGACCGCACCGAAACGTCCGGCGTAGGCTGTATTCATGCGGGCGTAGTTGGCGAGGTCGCTCAGGTAGACGTTGACCTTCAGCACCTTGTCCATCGAAGAACCTGCGAGAACCAGGTTCTTCTCGATCTCGTCGAGCACGTGCTTGGTGTGCTCTTCGATGGTGCCCTTGAAGTGCGCGCCGATACCCGCGATAAAGACCAGGTTGCCGAAGGTGATGATCCCGTTGAACAAGGGCGGTGGGGCCGGCGTACCGGCGGCTGGACCTGGTGTCGGGGCTGCTGGCGTTGCTGCGGTAGCGGGGGCTGGAGCCGCCGGCGCGCGGTGTACTGCCTTCTTCTCCCAAACCACGCCTGTTGCCCCCGTGGCCTGGGCCTGTGCCTCGGGCGCCAGCACCGCGGCCCCGGTGACGGCCACGGCGGCCTGGGCGGCCTGCTTCAGGATCCCTCTGCGTGTCTGCTTCGCCATCGTCATGTTGCCTCCCTCTCGTCGCTTCACCATCCTAAGCCTGTCGCGTCAGCGCTGCTCGCAGGCGCCGGCCGACGACGGCGTCCTCTCCAGGCTGCAGCATCCACACGCCCACCACAAGGGTGTTCGCATCGGAGGGTATGCCCTGGTTCGGACCGCGCCCGGTGTTCGGGTTCAGCTCGATCGAGGGAGTTCCGGAACGCAGCGAAGCCACGATCTCCGCGGTCGACACACCCGTCGCCGCCGGGTCGAAGCGGATCAGCAGATGCGGCACGTGGTTCGCAATCTTCGGCACCACGGTCTCGGTACGGACGGAGGGGAGGCCCCTGACCGCAGCTGCGATGTGGTCCGCGCGCACCTGGTAGTCCGCCTGCATCGACGCCTCGGTATGCGACAGCACCCAGTCGATTGCCGCCACCATGCCGACGATTTGCTCTTTCGCGACCTTCATCCCGCGTGCGACACCCTCGACCGGGTTGTTGTTGGCGGCCGCTAGATCGGTCAGCACCTTTCGACCGAGAAGCAGACCGGCGTTCTGCGGACCGCGGATCCCTTTGCCTCCCGAGAAGGATACGAGGTCGAAGCCCATACCCGTGTACTTCCACAGGTTCGAGATGGGCGGCATGTCGGCGGCTGCATCGATATGGCAGGGGATGCCGTGCTCATGCGCGATATGCAGCCACTCCTCCCGTCCGATCTGTGCTGTTCCCGCGATGCCATCCTCATCCTCCGCCGCGTTGAAGAAGTTCGTCATGACCCCGTTGCCGGCGCTGCAGGCCCGCTTGTAGTCGTCGAGGGTCACAACTTCGGTGACCCGCGCGCCACACAGAAACATGGCGTGGTCATACCCGTAGCGATGCGCCCGCTGCACGATCACCTGGTTCTTCATGCCGTCGATCCGCTGCGGCATGTCGAGCGGCCCGATCGGGTTTGCGTGCTGCAGACAAGCGGCCGTTGCCAGTGTGATCGCACCGGAGGCGCCCGACGTCACGACCGCGCCCTCGCACCGCAAACGCTTCGCCAGGTACTCGCCCGCCTTGGTCTGCAGGTCGTGCAGCCGCACCGGGTGGAGCGCAGCCCGTTGTACCGCGGAGACCACCGACGGGGGCATGCACGCCGCTGTCAGAGTCGTGTAGGTTCCCGCGGCGTTGATGATGGTCGGGACGCCGAGCTTGGCATAGTAGTCCTCTCCCCCATCCACCTCGGCTCCGGTCGTGGCAGCCTCCGCTGCATGCGCGCCGAAGACTGCGGCTGCCGAGCTGGCCAGGCACACAAAACGTCGCCGTGAAAACTGGCTACCCTGTCGTCGTGTCACTCCATTCACCTCA
>CAXSFF010001071.1:0-2016 GCA_964236035.1 uncultured Acetobacteraceae bacterium | reverse complement strand
GCGGGTGGGCGTCGCATTACGCGCCGCGTGGCGTCAACGGACCCATCGAGGACATCCTGTTTCCGATCAATCACGGGATCCTTTATTACCCAGGCTACACCGTCCTTCCACCCTTCGTCGCCTACCGGGTGGACCGCATGGACGATGCCGGGTTCAAAGCCGTGGCAGAGTCGCTGCGGGATCGGATGAGAACGCTGATAACCACGATGCCTATTGCTTATCGAATGCAGAATGGCGGCGACTACGAAGTGCCGAGCCTGGAGCTACGTCCCGAGCTGAGCAACCCTGGCGCATCCGGCTTCGCCCTCCACGTGGACCGCAATACGACGGAGTAACGTCTCTGAACAACGGCCGGCTTTGGATCGATTCTAGAAATTCATGCTGCTTTTGCGATAGTCCCCCCATGCTGTCGAGCGAGCGTGCGATAGACAGTCGGCCGTGAAACGGAGAACAGTTCGGCCAGGTCGCTGATGGAGTATTCGCCGGTATCGTGCATGCGCCGCAGCTCCTTTTGCTGCTTGTTGGAAAGCTTGGGCTGCTTGCCGCGCAGCTTGCCTCGGGCACGTGCGACCGCCATGCCCTCGCGAGTTCGCAGCCGGATCAGGTCGGCCTCAAATTCAGCGAAGGTAGCGAGGATGTTGAAGAACATCTTCCCCATGGGATCGACGGGATCATAGACGCTCGATCCCAGCGCGAGCCTGACGCCGCGCGCAACGAGGGCGTCGGCGATGAACCGGGCGTCCGGGACCGACCGCGCCAGCCGGTCAAGCTTGGGCACCACGAGCGTGTCGCCCGTGCGGACCGCAGCGAGGGCCTGATCGAGGCCAGGCCGGGACCGGTTGGTGCCGGTCAGCCCGTGATCGGTGTAAATCCGGTCGGCGGCGACACCGAGCTTTTCGAGGGCGCCCTTCTGGGCGGTGAGGTCTTGCTTGTCGGTGGAGCAGCGGGCGTAGCCGATCAGGGTGGTCATCATGGCCAACTGTGTAACGTTTAAGGCCCCTCAATGATAGGGTGATCGTACCAGTTATGTGAGACGCCGTTCCGCTTGGTTTCACAAGGCTTGCCCGGCGGCGTTTGCACTGTCCGCTGGACGATCCCCTTGCGGACACCGGTTGAGAGTGCGGCAGCATAAGTGGAGGAGGCCAGCATGGCGCAGGAAGTGGCAGCCGCGACCTTTGCGGCCCTGGACGAGCAAAGGCGCGGGCAGGCGATGGCCCGCTTCGCTGTGCTCCGGCCTCACCTGGAGGAAGGTGTGCCCCTCCCGCGCGCCGCTGGCGAGGCTGGCGTCCCGATCCGGACAGCAGAGCGCTGGCTGGCGCGCTACCGCCAGGGCGGCCTGGCCAGCCTGGTACGGGCCACCCGCCGCGACGCCGGCACGCACCGGTCGCCTGCGGCCCTCGTCGCTCTGGTCGAGGGTATGGCGCTGAAACGGCCGCGGTCGTCTGCCGCCGCCATCCACCGCCGGATTGGCGCTGCCGCCAAGGCTCAAGGCTGGCATATCCCGTCCTACGGCACCGTCCACGCAATCGCCGCCGCCCTCGACCCGGGCATGGTGACGCTGGCGCAGGACGGGCCGGCCGCGTTCCGGGACCGCTTCGAGCTGGTCCACCGCCACCGCGCCGAGACGCCTAACGCACTCTGGCAGGCGGACCACACCCTGCTCGACCTTCTCATCCTCGACGAAGGCGGCAAGCCGGCCCGCCCCTGGCTGACCACGGTGGTGGATGACCATTCCCGCCCCATTGCCGGGTATAGCGTGTTCCTCGGCACCCCCTGCGTGCTGAACACCTGCCTCGCTCTGCGCCATGCGATCTGGCGCAAGGCCGACCCGGCTTGGCCCGTCTGCGGCATCCCGGACGTGCTCTACGTCGATCACGGGAGCGACTTCACCAGCCAGCACCTCGACCAAGTGGCGGCCAGCCTGCGCTTCAGGATTGTCTACTCCGCCATCGGCCGGCCGCAGGGCCGGGGCAAGGTCGAACGCCTGTTCGGCACCTTCAACACCGAACTCCTTCC
>CAXSFF010001070.1:0-2017 GCA_964236035.1 uncultured Acetobacteraceae bacterium | reverse complement strand
GCCGACGGCGGCCACGATGCGCTGCATCCCGAACTCGGCACGTTCGAGCAGTTCCGCCACCTGATCGCCGCCGCCGCCGCCCACAAGCTGGAGATCGCGATCGACTTCGCCATCCAGTGCTCGCCGGACCACCCGTGGCTGCAGGAGCATCCTGACTGGTTCTCCTGGCGGCCGGACGGCACCATCAAGTACGCCGAGAACCCGCCGAAGCGCTACGAGGACATCGTCAACGTCGACTTCTACGCCGCGGGCGCCGTCCCCGGGCTTTGGGTGGCGCTGGCAGAGGTGGTGCTGTTCTGGTGCGAGCAGGGCATCCGGCTGTTCCGCGTCGACAACCCGCACACCAAGCCGTTCCCGTTCTGGCAATGGATGATCGGCGAGGTGCGCCGGCGCTATCCGGACGCCGTGTTCCTGGCGGAGGCGTTCACCCGGCCGAAGGTGATGTACCGCCTGGCCAAGGTCGGCTTCAGCCAGTCCTACACCTACTTCACCTGGCGCGAGACCAAGGCGGAGATCGAGGGCTACATCGAGGAGCTGGCGCTGCCGGGTCCGCGCGACTTCTTCCGCCCGCATTTCTTCGTCAACACGCCGGACATCAATCCCGTCTATCTCCAGAACGCCGGGCGTTCGGCTTACCTGATCCGTGCTGCGCTGGCGGCGACGCTGTCGGGCCTGTGGGGCCTCTACAACGGCTTCGAGCTTTGCGAGGGCACGCCGGTGCCGGGCAAGGAAGAGTACCTCGACAGCGAGAAGTACCAGCTGCGCGCCTGGGACTGGGACCGTCCCGGCAACATCGTCGCCGAGGTGACGGCGCTCAACTTCATCCGCCGCATGAACCCGGCGTTGCGCACGCACCTGAACACCGTGTTCCTGGCCGCCACCAACGGCGTAGTCACCGTGTTCGAGAAGGCCAGCGCCGACCGCACCAACGTGCTGGTGGTGGCGATCAGCTTCGATCCGTCGCAGCCGCAGGAATCCGGCTTCGAGTTCCCGTTCTGGCACTGGCAAGCGACCGAGACCACGACCTTTCAGGCGGAAGACCTGGTGACGGGCGCGCGCGAGACCTGGCGCGGCAAATACCAAAGCGTGCGGCTGACCCCTGAACTGCCCTATGCCATCTGGCGCGTGCGCGCCGTCATCTGAAACTCACGAGGCTCCATGTCCGACACGTCCAGCATCGCCGCCGAAGACCCGACCTGGTTCAAGGACGCGATCATCTACCAGCTGCACCTCAAGAGCTTCTTCGACGCCAACAACGACGGCGTCGGCGACTTCCAGGGGCTGATGGACAAGCTCGACTACATCGCCGAACTCGGCGTGACGGCGATCTGGCTGCTGCCGTTCTACCCGTCGCCGCGGCGCGATGACGGCTACGACATCGCCGACTACCGCGGCGTGCACGCGGACTACGGCACCCTGGAGGACGCGCGTGCCTTCATCCAGGCGGCGCACGACAAGGGCCTGCGCGTGATCACCGAGCTGGTGATCAACCACACTTCCGACCAGCACCCGTGGTTCCAGCGCGCCCGCGCGGCGCCGGCGGGCAGCCCGGAGCGCGAGTTCTACGTCTGGTCCGACACCGACGAGAAGTATGCCGGCACCCGGGTGATCTTCGTCGACACGGAGAAATCCAACTGGACCTGGGACGCCGTGGCGGGCGCGTATTTCTGGCATCGGTTCTACTCGCACCAGCCGGACCTGAACTTCGACAACCCGGCGGTGATGGAAGAGGTGCTGTCGGTGATGCGCTTCTGGCTCGACCTCGGCATCGACGGGTTGCGACTCGACGCCGTCCCGTACCTGATCGAGCGCGACGGCACCAACAACGAGAACCTTCCCGAAACCCACGCCATCCTCAAGAAGATCCGCGCCGAGCTGGACATCCACGCGCCGGGCCGCATGCTGCTCGCCGAGGCGAACCAGTGGCCGGAAGACGCCCAGGTGTATTTCGGCGAGGGCGACGAATGCCACATGTCGTTCCACTTCCCGCTGATGCCGCGCATGTACATGGCCATCG
>CAXSFF010001069.1:0-2020 GCA_964236035.1 uncultured Acetobacteraceae bacterium | reverse complement strand
TGGCGGTGGCGATCTCCAACACCGGCCGGACGACCGCCGTCCTCGACGTGATCCGTGCCGCGCGCGAGATGGGCGCCACGGTGATCGGCATCTCCGGCCGTGCGGGGCGCATGGGTTTGCTTTGCGACCTGCTGCTGGTCGTGGAAACGTTGGAGAATACCGACATCTACACGCCGATCACGTCGCGTCTTGCCGCGCTGGTGCTGGTGGACATCCTCGCCGTCGGGGTGGCGATGCGCCGCGGCAGCGCCCACCAGAAGCGGATCGCCGGAATGAAGCGGCGGCTCAGCGCGATGCGCTCGGGCGATCCGGATGTGGCATCCGATGAGGGAACCTGACCATCGCCAGGGCGCTGATCCTGCCTGTGACCTTCAGTGGCAAGTGGCGGCCTTTCTGGGCCGTGCGTCTGAGCGGCACGGTGTATTGTCATACGCTTGGCTGAGTTGGCTGACTCTCTGTGGTTTCCCCAACCGGGGCTGACGTGATCCGCTGTGCTCCGCACCCGATTTGCGGAGGTCACCATGGCGGCGCCGATCAAGATTACCCGGGACGATTTGGACCCGGCCGAACTTCGCCGAGCAGCGTACTGCTCGGGCAGTGTCGCAGCCTCTCGGCGGATGCTTGCGTTGGCGCTGGTCCTGGAGGGCACATCGCGCACGAAGGCCACGCAGGCGGCTGGCATGGACCGGCAGGCGCTGCGGGATGTTTGATCCCAGGGTTTGATGGTGCACTCTTCTCGCGTGAATGGAAGAGGGCATAGCGTCGGTTGTTATGCAGACAACGTTAAGAGTGAGCGGGCGAGGAACGGTGATCATGCCGCCATTTTGTCCCGCCCAAGGTTGAGCGGCCGGCGATGCCCGGCAGTCGCGGCGGCTCGGTCCCACAGGAAATCGCCGGAGAAGCCGATGTGCTCCCAGGTGAGCGGCGACGTGTGGGCGAGCAGAGCGTTCGGCACGGGTTTGCCTGGTCGCGCAGGTGTTGCACGGCGTCGGCCAGGTAGGTCGAGTTCCAATAGACGATTGCCGCGATCACCAGGTTCAGCCCTAATGCTCGAAACTGCTGCGCCTCCTGGCTGCGGTCGGCGATGCGGCCTTGCTTAAACGTGCAGATGACCTGGGCCAGTGCATGGCGCTGCTCGCTTTTGTTCAAGCCGGCTTGGCAGCGCTGGCGCAGGTCGGGCGACTCAAGCCAGTCCAACATGAACAAGGTGCGCTCGACGCGGCCCAACTTCTGTAGGGCCAGGTCGAGCTGGTTCTGCCGCTGAAAGGCGGCCAGGCGTTTCAACATGGCTGACGGCAAAACGGTGCCAGCCTGCAAGGAGGCGACCAGGCGGAGGATCTCGTCCCAGTGCTCGCGAACCACGTCGGCCCTGACCCTGCGGCCGAGCAGGGTGTCCAGGTCCTTGTAGGCCGTGGCCGGCTTAATGGTTGCGAGCTTGCGGTCGGGCAGGTCGCGCAGCCGCGGACAGAACCGGAAACCCAGCATGGCGCACAGAATAAACACGTGGTCCGAGGCGCCGCCGGTATCGGTGTAATGCGTCCCGATTCGCAAGGCGGTCCCATGGTGCATCAGCCCGTCCAACACATAGGGCACTTCGTGGCTGGTAGCCGACATGACGCGCACGCTGTACGGCCCGTGCTGGTCGGAGACATGGGTGTAGAAGCCCAGGCCGGGATCGTGGCCGTAGCGGGCGTTGACTTCTCCGGCAGCGTCGCCGCGCTTGGCCGAGCGGAAGAACTGTCGGTCGGAGGACGACGTGGTGCCGTCGCCCCAGGTGGATGCGATAGGCAGCGCGTGATGGGCGCCGATGATTTTGGCCAATGCCGCCTTGTAGGTTTCCGGGTGTATGTAGGCGTCTGCGGTCCAGATCAGCTTGTCGCGGGTGACACCATGGCTGGCGGCGGCCATGCGGCCCAGACCGAGATTGGTGGCGTCGGCAAGGATGGCGGCGAGCAGGGCGTTTTCGTCGTCGCAACGCTCGCCGGTGCGCAGGTTGGTGAAGGTGGACGCGAAGCCCGTC
>CAXSFF010001068.1:0-2021 GCA_964236035.1 uncultured Acetobacteraceae bacterium | reverse complement strand
GGCGCAAGGCCAACCCGATGCCCAACTTCCGCGGGCGCCGCTTCACCAACGCGCACGAGACGCTGATCTGGGCGGCGCGCGGGCAGGACAGCCGCTACAAGTTCAACTACCAGGCCATGAAGGCCCTCAACGACGACCTGCAGATGCGCAGCGACTGGTTCCTGCCGCTGTGCACGGGGCCGGAGCGGCTGCGCAACGAGCACGGGCTGAAGCTGCACCCGACCCAGAAGCCGGAGGCGCTGCTGCACCGCGTGCTGCTGGCCAGCACGGCGCCGGACGACATCGTGCTGGACCCCTTCCTCGGCACAGGGACCACGGCCGCCGTCGCCAAGCGGCTGCAGCGCCACTTCATCGGCATCGAGCGGCACCCGGCCTATGCGGAGGCGGCGATCGGCCGGGTGCGGGCGGCACGGGTGGCGCCGGCGGCCGGCCTGGCGACCATGCCGACCCGGCGGGACGCGCCCCGCATCTCCTTGGGCAGCTTCATCGAGCGCGGCGTGGTGCAGCCCGGCCTGGTGCTGACCGACCGCATGCGCCGGACCCGTGCCGTCGTCGCCGCCGACGGCACCATCGTGTCCGGCCCGCACCAGGGTTCGATCCACAAGGTCGGCGCGCTGGTGCAGAACGCGCCCAGCTGCAACGGCTGGACGTTCTGGCATTTCGAGCGCGACGGGCTGCTGCTGCCGCTGGATACCCTCCGGAGCGAAGCCCGCCCCGACACCTTCTAGGCATGTGACGGTTGCGTGGACCTGGTCCAAGCCCCGGATGCGCCTCCAAGCCCGGCTGGGTCGCGCCACAGTCCCGGCGAGGTCAGAAGTCGAACTCAAGGCTGGCGGCATAGGTGCGCGGGGGCCGAGGTCGAGCGTGGCAAAAGACGGTCACGACGACGCCATGGAAGTACCTCGGGTAATAGTCCAGCAACAGGTCGCTCTTGACCTGCGGGACGCCTACCATCACTTGGCCCTCGGTCGCTGCGACGTGGGTGTTGAGCAGGCGGGCATCGATGTAGGTGACGCCGCCAAAGACGCTGAGGTCGGGCGGGATGTCGCCTTGCGCGAAGAACTCGACGCCGTAGTTCTTCTGCGTGCCGATCACCTCGAACAGGTTGCCCGGCGCCACGGTCGAGGCGAGCGGGCGGGTCATGCGAAAGCCGTCGAGGGTCAGGCGGTCGTTGACTGCATATTTGGCGCCTATCCCGTACTGGCGGTCCTGGTAGGGCGACAGCACCTGGTTGACGTTCGTGGTCCCGGCCGGCGCGACCTCGCCGAGGTGGTCTAGGGCACCGGCTCGGTTATTCTGGACGCCGCCGCGCGCGGGCTGCTGCAGGATGCGCGGGTGTCCGCCTTCCCCACCTCGATGACCCAGGCCGAGGTGGTCGTCACGGTCCGCATCCGCGACGCGCTCGACCGCTGGCCGGCGCTCGCGGCATCACGGTGACGGCCGGCAGCGGGACGCAGGTGAGGGCGCAGAGTTCCGCAGGTTGGAGCGAGAGCGTCATGTCGTCGAGCCGGTGAGACTGGCCGGGATGCGCGAACAAGATGCCACGCAGTTCGAGCGTCGGCACGGTCAAAGCCACCGCCGCCCCATGCGGATCAGGAGCAGGACGAAGAACGGCGCGCCAAGCAGGGACACCCAAGCCCGAGGCGATGATCTCGCTCGTGCAGCAGGCGCCCTTGCTTGGTCGAGCATGTGTCCTCCTGCGATCAGGGTCGGCAGGTAGCCGAGGTCGAGTGCGCCCGCCTGCTCGCCTCATTCGATAGCGTCAAGCGGCTGCCGTAGCATGGCAACCAGTATCGGGCCGGTGAGGGGATCGCGTTCTTCGGGGCCTCACGGGATCATCCACGGCACGACATACTGCTGCAGAACGACCAACAAGCCGAGCAACAAGGTGAGCGCGATGCTGTGCTTGAAGGTGCGGGCGAACACCACGCCCTCCTGCCCCTTCAGGTCCGTCACCGACACGCCCGTGGCGATGTTCTGCGGCGAGATCATCTTGCCCATCACGCCGCCCGAGGAGTTGG
>CAXSFF010001067.1:0-2021 GCA_964236035.1 uncultured Acetobacteraceae bacterium | reverse complement strand
GCGATCTGCTGCTGCTGGAACAGCCCGCCCAACTCGTAGCGGACGCCCGGCGCCAGCATGCCGGGCTGCGCCAGCGCCTGCTGCACGTCGGCGACGGCGGCGCCGATGCCGCGCCCCTCGATGCGGCCGGTCACGGCGATCATCGGCTGCAGGTTGTCGCGCGATATCTCCGGCTGCCCCGTCACGGGCACGATCGTGGCGACCCGGCCAAGCGGGAACACATGGCCGTCGGCCGCGCGGATCGGCACGTCGCCGAGCGCGCCCTGCCGCAAGGTGAGCGCGTCGGGCAGGCGCACCCGCACCCCGACCGCCTTGGTCGGCTGCGGGAGCTGCGTCGCCACCATCCCCGTCATGGCGTTGTCGACCGCCTTGGTCACGTCGTCCGGGGTGACGCCCTCGAACCCGGCGCGGACGGCGTCGATGCGGATGTCCAGCGCGTCGCCCGCCAGCCGCACGCCGCTTTTGACCTCCACCACGCCATCGATCCTGCCGATCGCCGCAGCGACCTTCTCGGCCTGGCCGATCAGCGGGGCGGCGTCGGCGGCGTACAACTTGATCTCGATCGGCTGCGGCACCGCCGTCAGGTCGCCGATCAGGTCCTCCATCAGCTGCGCCAGCTCGACCTCGACGCCGGGCACGTCCTGGGTGGCCTGCGCCAGCACGGCGGCCATCACGTCGGGCGTCGAGCGGGCGTGGTCTGCCTTCAGGCGGACGAAGTAGTCGCCGTGGTAGCTCTCACCCAGGTCGCCGCCCAATCCCATGCCCAGGCGGCGCGAGAAGGTCAGCACCTCGGGCATCGAGCGGACGATGGCGTCGACCTGCGCCATTTCGCGGTCCGTCTCGATCAGCGAGGTGCCGGGCCTGGTGTAGTAGTCCATGACGAAGCCGCCCTCGTCCACGGCCGGCATGAACCCCGTCGGCACCCGGCCATAGGCGACGTAGCCGACGCCGAGCAGCGGCAGCATGGCAACGCCCAGGACCCAGGGCCGGCGGAACAGCCCGTCCAGCAGCCGCCCGTGCTGCCGGGCGAGCCAGCCGCCGCCCTTGACTCCGGGGTCCTGCCACTTGCCGAAATCCACGATCGACCGGGTCAGGACGGGCACAACGAAGGCCGTCATCAGATAGGAGATCGCCAGCGCCGCCGCCATCGTCACCGACAGCGCCTTGCTGAACGCGCCCGTCACGCCGCTGAGGAACCCCAATGGCAGGAACACGATCAGCGTCGCCAGGCTGGACCCCGTCAGCGGCCGGAAGAACTCGCGGGCGGCGGGCAGCACGGCGTCCCTGCCCGCCCCCCCCTCTGCCGTCGGGGCGCCGGCGCGGCGGGCGATGTGCTCGACCATCACGATCACGTCGTCGATCAGCAGCCCGACCGCCGCCGCGATGCCGCCCAGGGTCATGATATTGAAGCTCGACCCCAGCAGGCTCAGCACGAGCACGGAGGCGGCCAAGGTCGCCGGCACCACCAGGATCGCGACCAGGGTGACGCGCAGGCTGCGCAGGAAGGCGACCAGCACCAATCCCGCCAGCACCAGGCCGATCAGCACGGCGTCGCGCACGCTGTTGGCGGCCTGCGACACCAGGACGCTCTGGTCGTACCAGTTGACCAGCCGCACGCCGGGCGGCAGCGCGAACGCCGCCAGCTTGCCGCGCACGGCGGCCGCGACCTGCACGGCGTTGCCGTCCGGCTGCTCGTAGACGTTGAACAGCACGGCGGGCCTGCCGTCCTCGCCGACCTCGACGTATTGCGGCACTACGCCGGGCTCGACCGTCGCCACGTCGGCGACGCGCACGATGCCGGCCGGGTCGGCGCGGATCACCAGCTGCGCCACGTCGGCGGCCGTCGCGAGGCTGTTCTCGGCCAGCAGGAGATAGAGCCTGGCGCGGTCCTGCAGCAGCCCCACCGCCTGCAGCTGGTTGCCCGCGGCCAGCGCCGCCGCCAGCTCCGCGAGGCCAAGCCCGTGATCGGCCAGCCGGTGCGGGTCCGCCAGCACCTGGATCTCGGCCGTCTCGCCGCCCTG
>CAXSFF010001066.1:0-2022 GCA_964236035.1 uncultured Acetobacteraceae bacterium | reverse complement strand
AAGGTAGATCAGCAGGTTGCGGCAGGACACCAGGTCGAGGCGCGAGAACGGCGGGTCGGTCAGGATGTCCTGCACCGTGAACACCACCATCGCGCGCAGCTCGGGCACGATCCGGTAGCCGTGCTCCTCCTTGGTGAAGAAGCGTTCCAGGCGTTCCGGCGACAGGTCCGCCGCGATAACCGCCGGGTAGCTCCCGTCGCGGGCGGCGGCGACGGCGTCGGCATCGGCGTCCGAAGCGAACACCTGCAGCTTGAGGCTGCTCAGGGTAGTGCCCTCGGGCGCCGCGGCGATCCGCTCGCGGAACAGCATGGCGAGGGAATAGGCCTCCTCGCCGGTGCTGCACCCGGCGATCCAGATGCGGAGTTGGTAGTCGGCGGGCAGGCTGCCGAGCAGGTCGGGGATGACCGTGTCCGCCAGCAGCGCGAAGACGCTCGGGTCGCGGAAGAAGCTGGTGACGTTGATGAGCAGATCCTTCGCGAGCTGGTCCAGCTCGGAGGTGTCGCTGCGCAGCATCGTCAGGTAGCGCCCCGTGTCGCCGCACGTCACGGCCAGCATCGCCATCCGCCGTTCGATGCGGCGCTCCAGGGTTCCCGGCTTGTAGAACGTGAAGTCGTGGCCGCTCCGGACGCGGAGCAGCCCGATGATCTCGGACAGCCAGCCGTCGCCCCAGTCTTGGGCGTGTGAGTCTTGGGCCTGTTCAGGACTTCCGGCATATTCAGGGCCGTCGGCCTCGTGGACCTCGCCCGGCGTTCCGTCGCGCGCCGGGCGCGAGGCGAGCTGGCGGCCGAACTCGATCAGCGCGGCGGGGATTTCCGCCACGGGCAGCACCCGGTCCACCAAGCCGGTCGCGATTGAACTGCGCGGCATCCCGTCGTAGTCGGCTTCCTCGGGGGTCTGCGCGATGACGGTCCCGGCCTCATCCTTGATCGCGCGCAGCCCGGCGCTGCCGTCCGTGCCGTTGCCTGACAACACGACGCAGGCCGCTCGCGCGCCGCAGTCCGCCGCCATCGAGTGCAGCAGGAAATCGAACGGCAGGCGGGCGCCCTGCCGAGCCGGCGGCGCGGTGAGGTGCAAGGCCCCGCCGCCGACCGACAGGAACCGGCCCGGCGGGATGACATAGAGGTGCTCGCGCTCGACCCGCATGCCGTCCGCAGCTTCCGCCACGCGCAGGCGGGTATGCTCGGCCAGCAGGTCGGCCAGCATGCTCTTGTGGCTTGGCTCGAGATGCTGGACGAGGATGAACGCCATGCCGGTCTCGGCGGGCAACGCGTCCATCAGCTTGGTGGCCGCCTCCAAGCCACCGGCGGACGCGCCGATCGCGACGACGGGGAAATCCAGGTTGCTACGGCCCATGCCTGGCCTGGCGGTTGAACCCCGGTCCGCGGTTCCAAGACCTTGGTCGACTTGGTTCGGCAGGCTGTCTGGCATTCTAGGTTCCTCGGCGGCTGTCCGGCGTCTCGGACTGTACGCAAGGATACTATCATTTGACGCCTGGAACCTACTAGGAGGATGCCAACGGCTTTGGACAGTGAACTTTCAGTACGCGGCTACGCCAGTGCGGCGGCGCAAGGACGGCCACGTCAGCCGGCCTCCGCTCCGACACGTTGCCGGGCGCTCATGAATGGTCCCGTTGGCGTGCGCTCCGGTGCGAAGCTCGCGAAACCGATCCCGGGAACGCCGGAGTAGATCGCCTCCATGCCGCCGCGCAGGCGATAGGTCTCGTGCCAGATGCCGCCGCCCCCGTCCTGGGCGAAGCCGCGCCACCACGCGGCATGCTGCGGCGCCCGGGTGAACCTCTCCAAGCTGTCGAAATCGCGCCAGTACTGGCGGAAGCCCGGGTGCAGCAGCCCGAACATCATAGTCTCGTGGGCCAGCAACCCGTCGGGCGGATTCCGCTGGATCGAGCGCAGGCCAAGGCCGATGCGCAGCAGGCTGCGAACTCCCTTCAGGCCCTTGGCACGGTAGCCGAGATAGATCACGACAAGGTCGGGATAGCTGGACAGATCGACGGATTGGCGCGGA
>CAXSFF010001065.1:0-2024 GCA_964236035.1 uncultured Acetobacteraceae bacterium | reverse complement strand
GGTTCGCGCGCTCCGTCTGTGGCCTTTAGCAACTGTCGCTTGCTTCATTAAAGCGCACCAAGGTCGGCCCAACCCCTCCCCCGGCCCCTCCCACACGGGGAGGGGCGAAGCGGAAGCGATCACGGGTTGCGCGCATGACAAGACCCGAGCGGTGCCACGTTGACCCCACGGTTCGCCTTCAACACCAACGGCGCTGCGCATCACCGCCTCGATGACGCGCTGAACCTGATCGCCGAGGCCGGCTACGACGGCGTGGCGCTGACGCTCGACATCCACCACCTCGACCCGTTCGACCCCGAATTTAGCCTCAACCTGCGTCATGTCGCCGCCCGGCTGCGGGCGCTGAGCCTGGGCTGCGTGGTGGAGACGGGCGCGCGTTTCCTGCTCGACCCGCGCGCCAAGCACGAGCCGACCCTGGTCACCGCCGATCCGGACGGCCGTGCACGCCGCATCGACTTCCTCACCCGTGCGCTGCAGGTAGTGGCGGAGACTGGGGGCGAGGCAATGAGCTTCTGGGCCGGCGTGCCGAAGTCCGGCGTGACGCTCGACCAAGCACGCGGCTGGCTGCGCGACGGCGTCGAGGCCATCGTGCGCACCGCGGAGGCCATGGGCGTCACCGCGGCGCTGGAACCCGAGCCCGGCATGGCGATCGAAACCGTGGACGACTGGCGCACGCTTGCCATTCCTGGGCTGAAGCTGGCGCTCGACACCGGGCATTGCCTGGTCACCGGCGAGCGCGACCCGGCCGCCGCCGTGCACGAGTTCGCCGACGTGCTGGGCACCGTCACCATCGAGGACATGAAGCGCGGCGCCCACATCCACCTGCCGTTCGGCGAGGGCGACATGGACGTGCCCAGCGTGCTGGCGGCGTTGCAGGCGATCCGCTTCGACAAGCTGGTCTGCGTCGAGCTGTCGCGCGAAAGCCACCGCGCCGACAGCATGATCCCCGCCGCCCTCGCCGCGCTGAGAGCGGCACTATGAGACCACGCGCCGCCTTCTCCCTCTCCCCTTGTGGGAGAGGGTCGGGGAGAGGGGTGGCCACGACAACAACCCGTGGCGTGGCTCACCCCTCCTCCCAGCCTCCTCCCGCAAGGGGAGGAGGGGTTTAGATGCGCATCTGCTTCGTCTCGCGGCGGTTCTTTCCCGCCATCTCCGGCATGAGCGTGTATGCGCTGAACCTGCTGCGGGAGCTGGTGGCGGCCGGCCATGACGTGACCATGATCTCGCAATACCGTGGCGACGCGTTCGGCGTGCGCGTGTACGGCGGCGGCTCGCCTCCACCTGTGCCCGGCGTGCGGGTGATCGGGCTGGAGCAGGTCGGCGAACAGGACGGCGGCGACTTCGAGACCGATGTCACGGCCATGAAGGCGGCGATCCTGGCCGAGCACGCCCGCCGCCCGTTCGACATCCTGCACGCGCAATACGGCTATCCCTGCGGCTGGGCGGTGCTGGAGGCGTCGCGCGAGACGGGCGTGCCGAACGTCGTCTCCATCCAGGGCGGCGATGGCCATTGGGTCGGCTCCTGCTGCGAGACGCACCGCCTGGCCATGGTGCGGGTGCTGGACCACGCCGGCGCCGTGCTGATCGGCTGCCGCTCGTTCGCGGAGGAGGTGGTGGGCCGCCTCGGCACCGACCCGGCGCGTTTCACCATCGTCCCCGGCGCGGTGGATGTCGCCCGCTTCACGCCGGGCGCTGCGGCGATGGGGCCGCCCGTGCTGCTGTACCACGGCCGGGTCGACGCGCGGAAAGGCGTGCTCGACATGCTCGACGCCCTGAAGCCGCTGGTCGAGGAGGGGCTTGCCTTCACCGCGCTGATCTCCGGCATCGGTCCGACCTACGACGAGACAGAGCGCCGCATCGGCGAGTTGGGTCTCGGCGGGTGCGTGCGGATGACCGGCTACATCGATTATGACGACGTGCCGGACATCTATCGCCGCGCCGCGATCTTCGTCTCGCCGACCTACGCGGAGGGGTTCTCCAACACCATCCTGGAGGCGATGGCGAGCCGTCTGGCCGTCGTGTCC
>CAXSFF010001064.1:0-2030 GCA_964236035.1 uncultured Acetobacteraceae bacterium | reverse complement strand
CGTCGCGCTGCAGATCAACGTGCTTGGCCTGGCCAGCATCGCGCCGGACGTGACCCCCGTGGCGGCGAACATCACGTCGCCGCGGGCCATCTCGTGCACCTCGTACTTGTGGTGCGGGTCGGTGATGCCCATGCTCCGCGCGCGTTCGATCTGGCCGTCGTCCTCGAACAGCAGCCGCCCCTGCATCTGGCCGCCGATGCAGCGCAGCGCCGCCGCCGACAGCACGCCCTCGGGCGCGCCGCCGCTGCCGATGTAGATGTCGATGTCGCTGTCCATCTGCGCCGCCGCGATCACGCCGGCCACGTCGCCGTCGCCCAGCAGCAGGATGCGCGCCCCCGCCTCGCGGCACTTGGCGATCAGCTCGGCGTGGCGCTCGCGCTCCAGCGTGCGGACCACGATGTCGCCGATGTCGCGCTTCTTGGCCAAGGCGAGGTTGCGCAGGTTCTCCAGGATCGGCGCGTCCAGGTCCACCACGTGGTCCGGCAGGCCGCCGCCGACGGCGATCTTGTCCATGTAGATGTCGGGCGCGTGCAGGAAGTTGCCCTGCTCCGCCAGCGCCACCGTGGCCAGCGCGTTGGGGCCGCCCTTGGCGGTGATGGTGGTGCCTTCGAGCGGGTCGACCGCGATGTCCATCGCCGGGCCGCCACAGCCGACCTTCTCGCCGATGTACAGCATCGGCGCCTCGTCCATCTCGCCTTCGCCGATCACCACGGTGCCGTCGATGGCGACGCTGTCGAAGGCGTGGCGCATCGCCTCCACGGCGGCGCCGTCGGCCTCGTTCTTCTGGCCCTTGCCCATCCAGCGCGACGCGGCGAGCGCGCCCGCCTCCACCACGCGAACGAGTTCCAAGGCGAGGTTGCGGTCGGAATTGGTCTCTGGACGGCTCTGGCTCATGCGATGCTCCTGTTTCAGCCCGGCTCGATTCGGATCAAGGCCGGCGGTTCCAATACGGCGTCGAGGGCCTCGATCCGGTCCAGGGCAGCGCGCAGGTGCTTTTCCTGGACGTCATGGGTGATCAATACCACGGGCACCGCCTCGCCGGGGCTGCGTCCGTGCTGCAACAGGCTTTCCAGCGAGACGCCGTGGTCGCGCAGCACGGCGGCGACGTCGGCGATCACGCCCGGGCGGTCCAGCACCATCAGCCGCAGGTAGTACGCGCCGACGTGCCGCCCGATCGGCACC
Source organism: uncultured Acetobacteraceae bacterium (assembly GCA_964236035.1). Classification (GTDB taxonomy): domain Bacteria; phylum Pseudomonadota; class Alphaproteobacteria; order Acetobacterales; family Acetobacteraceae; genus CAXSFF01. The sequence goes on along the minus strand of CAXSFF010001064.1, from coordinate 848 downwards.
GCCGGGACAGCGTCCAGCAAATCCCCCGCGGCGCCCCAGATCGGGGTGAAGCGGCCGCGGGCGATATCGATCAGGTCGGCGACCACGGCGGACGCCGTCGGCCCGGCGCCAGCGCCGCGGCCCTGCAGCATCACCCGGCCGACGTGGTCGCCCTCCGCCACCACGGCGTTGAACACGCCGTCCACGCTGGCGATCGGCGCGGCGCGCGGCACCATGCACGGATGCACCCGCGCCTCCACCCCCGCTTCCGTGCGGCGGGCGATGCCCAGCAGCTTGATGCGGTAGCCCAGCTCCTCGGCGAAGGCGATGTCCAGCGCGCTGACCCGGCGGATGCCCTCGACGTGCACCTCGTCGAACGCCACGGGGCGGCCGAACGCCAGCGCCGCGAGGATGGCGAGCTTGTGCGCGGCGTCGATGCCGTCGATGTCGGTCGCCGGGTCGAGTTCGGCGTAACCCAGCGCCTGCGCCTCGGCCAGCACGTCGGCGAACTCGCGCCGATGCTCGCGCATGGCGGTCAGGATGTAGTTGCAGGTGCCGTTCAGGATGCCGGTGACACGCTCGATGCGGTTGGCGGCGAGGCCCTCGCGCAACGCCTTGATGACGGGGATGCCGCCGGCGACCGCCGCCTCGAACGCGAGCGGGGTGTCGCGGGCGAGAGCCGCGAGGGATGCGCCGTGGACGGCGATCAGCGCCTTGTTGGCGGTGACCAGCGGGCGGCGGTTGGCGAGCGTGGCTTCGGCGAGGGCGCGGGCGGGGCCTTCGGCGCCGCCGATGAGTTCCACCACGACGTCGACCGCCGGGTCGGTGGCGAGGGCGAGGGGATCGTCGTGCCAGCGCAGCCCGGCGAG
>CAXSFF010001063.1:0-2032 GCA_964236035.1 uncultured Acetobacteraceae bacterium | reverse complement strand
CAGTTCCGCATCGGCAGACGTGGCGCTCGTGCCCGGGGGCGAATGAGTTCCGGTCAGGCGCAGTGACCGCGAAGCTGTGCAGGATGGCCACCTGCACTGGCAGCCAGGCTTATCGGCAGCTTGCAAGCTGCCTTGCTCTGTTGGTGCTGCCAATGCCGGCATAAGCCGTCTTGCACTGCGCATCGAGGGAGACAAGGCGGTTGCCGGTCGCAATCATGGCGAAGGCGGCGAAGGCCGCAACAACCGCCAGAGCAAGTGCAACCGACGATATGAGGAACATGGATGATGCTCCCGCGCGTTCGTGCGATGCGCGATTGGTTATGGCGGGCCATCAGGCAGCAATCCTACCATCGAATGAATGGCAACCTCGTCAATAAAGAGTACTTCATGACAATTCGTTGTTGTACCCATCATAATGGGTCTGGTAGGATATTTTCGTTCTCAACTGTTCCATAGGCGTGAACATGGTCGAAGCGCTTGCCAAACGGGTCGTCTGCCTATCCTCAGCCCGGGTGGAGAATGCCGTCGATCGCATGAGGTCGCGGGAGGCGGGAGCGTGATGCGCGAAACGATCCGCGAGACCGATCGCGCCATCGATCTGGTGCGGGCCGATCATGAGACATCCGTCGCCCGCTTTCAGGCGACCCGGCATTGGAAAACGCTGCGCGGACGGGCCGGGAAGCTTCAGGACAAGGCGCGCTTCGCACTCAGCGAGGACCGCGCCGACCTGGCCAAGGCGCTGTCGGCCGGCACCTCCGGCACTGTCCGGGTCCGCGCCATCTTCCGTGCCTTCGGGTCCGCCTTGATGGCCTTCATCCTTGGGTGGGCCGCATTGGCCGCCGGTTTGATCGGTGGGAACATCCCCACGCTCATCGGTGCAGGGTGCTGCAGCCTGGTGCTGGGTTGGGTGGCGCTGCGGAGTGCGCGCACGGCGTTCGGGCGCACGCGGCCGAGCCTTGCCGAGTCCAACCCAACGCCAGGCACAGCCAATTCCGGAAGCCGGCAGGACCCGCGGGCGAACAACGGCAACCCGCCGCGCCATGCCGGAACCAGCACGCCCCGCGGCAGATCGACGATCTGCTACGACCGCAGAAAGCTTTTCCTGCGCGCAGCGAAACTGCTTCCAGTGTGCGCAGTGCTGGCTGCATCGCTCAGGTTCAATACGCACAGCAGCCTGCTCGTCAGCTTGGTCGTTCTGGCAGTGCTCGGCTGCGCTCTCTTGGCCGTCGCCGTGACCCTGCTCAGGGGAGCCGGCAAGGACCTGACGGCAATCTCGTGGGACAATCATCAGATCCGCTTGCGGACGCTGACCTCGTCGCGCCAAGTGACGTGGCAATCGGTGGAGTCGGTCAGGATCAGGCGGTCCGTTGTCCGTCTGTGGGGCTTGATCCCGGTTTCCACCAGCTACCACTTGGTGTTCCGGCTGCGCCGCAAGGGTTGGAGCAGCAAAGTCACCATTCCTGTCTCTGTGCTGACCATCCGTCCCAATGAAGCCGAAGAACTGGTTCGAAGGGGTGCGTTCCGCCCTGCGTCCCTGGCCGCCGCCGCGGGAGCCGGCAGTCGGCCCATTTACGGCAGAAGGGAAATGGCGGAGCAGCCGCATCTCGGCGCGAGGGAGCCGGACGTGGCATCTGCCCTCGATGCGGTGGAGCGAACGCGGGCGTTTGGGCCATATGGCCGAACCACGATCCCGCCGCGGGTCTTTGGTCGGAAGGTCACATGAACGCATGACCATGGCCGTCGCGCTCTTGGGATGCGCCGTGATCCCCGCCGCGTCCAGAATGTCCAACAGGGGACCGAGAGAAGCATGAAGCGCTCATCTGGACAGTGCTGGGTGGCACGCCGCAGCCGGGTGGGCGGCGTTGGCCCCGGCCTGCTTGCCCCACACTTCCTCAGGGCTTCCGTCAGGCAGTCCAGCCTGAACCACCGCACGCCGCCGCCGCCAGCCCTTGAAACCAGGGACTGACCACAACTGGGTCAGCGACGGAGCAGCCGCCGCAGCCGCGTGTAGTCGGTCTTCGCCTGGTGGCGC
>CAXSFF010001062.1:0-2033 GCA_964236035.1 uncultured Acetobacteraceae bacterium | reverse complement strand
CCAGCGCGGTAATGCCCTTCGTGATCCCCGCGTAGCTCATCTTCAGCCCCGACGCCGCACCGATCGGGCCATCCAGCAGCTTCAGCTCCAGCCCGTGATCCGCCAGCACCATCAGGCCGCCAGCGTCTGGACCGGACGCATAGAACATCGGGCCGGGTCTGCCGGGCTCGGGTGGACCACCGATGATGCCGGCATCGATAAAGCGCACGCCGCACCTTGCTACGACTTCCCCAATCCGCAGCACGGATTGCGGGCTCACGGCGTTGCAATCCGCATACAGCAGCCGTGGGTTGCCCATCGCCAACATCGGTGCCAGGCGCTGCGCCAAAGCCAGCGCTTCACCCGGCGGCACGATCGAAAGCAGGATATCGGCCTGTGCGATTCCCGCATCATCGACGGGCAGCATCCCGGCGGCCTGGCTGCGAGCGGCACTCGCCCTGCTGCGGCCGAGAAGCGAGGTGCGGACCTCGATGCCATGCTCGGTCAGGCGCCGGCCGACCGCCGCTCCCATCGCCCCGGCGGCGATGACGGCGACGACCGGCGCGGCGGTCACGCCGGCTGCGGGCTGTGCAGCGCCTGCCACACACGCTGCGCCGACGCGGGCATGTCGAGATGCGTCACCCCCTGCGGGCGCAACGCGTCCATGATCGCGTTCATGGTCGTGGGCAGCGAACCGACGGTGCCGGCCTCGCCCACGCCCTTCACGCCAAGCTGGTTGCTGGGCGACGGCACCAGCATCAGCTTGATGGTGACCCGGCGCACCAGGTCGGCGTGCGGCATCACGTAATCCATGAAGCTGCCGCTCAGCATCTGGCCATCCTCGCCATAGACGCACAGCTCGCCGAACACCTGCCCCAGCCCTTGCAGCAGCCCACCCCAGATCTGCCCCTCCAGCAGGGTCTGGTTCACCACGGCGCCGCAATCGTCGATGGAGACGTAGCGGACCAGCTCGGTCATGCCCGTCTCCGGATCGACCTCCACCTCCGCGATGTGCGCCCCCGAGGGGAACGCCTTCGGGGACGGCAGCTCGGCCTTGGTGTCCAGCGCGCCGGGGTTGCGCCGCGCCAGTTCGGACAATCCGATCGAGCGGTCGGTGCCGGCGATGCGGTAGCTGCCGTCGGCATAGGCGATGTCCGCCTCCGCCGCCTCCAGCGCGTCGGCCGCCAGGGCCAGGCCCTTCTTCAGCACGATGCCAGCGGCCTCCACGCTGACGGAGCCCTGCGACATCATGCTGCGGGAGCCGAACGCGCTGGCACCCTTCAGCGTCGGGCTGTCCATGCGGCCCGCGCGCAGGGTGATGCGCGCCGGGTCGATCTGCAGAGCGTGGCCGACCAGCTCCGGCAGCACCGTCTCGTGGCCCTGCCCCGAGGCGATGGCGACCTCGTGCAGCAGCAGGCTGCCGTCCGGCTCGAAGGTGATCATGGCCTCGTCGAAGGCGGCCACCCCGCCGGCGGGCTCGATGAACACGGCGCAGCCGATGCCGCGCAGCTTGCCGCGCGACGCCGCCTCCGCCCGCCGCGCCGCGAACCCGGCCCAGTCCGCCTCCTCGACGGCCAAGTCGAGCAAGGCGTCGAAGTCCGCGCTGTCATAGGCGCTGGGCATCGGTGCGGTGGCGATCTTGTAGGGGAAGGCGTCGCGCGGGATGAAGTTCAGCCGGCGCAGCGCCAGGCGGTCGATCCCCGTCTGTTGCGCCGCCTCGTCGACCAGGCGCTCCACGATGTAGGCCATGTCAGGCCGCCCGGCGCCGCGATAGGCGGTGATCGGCACCGTGTTGGTCACCGCCAGCCGAGCGCGCCCGTAGGCCACGGGGATGCGGTAGGCGCCCGACGCCATGATCCCGGCATTCATCGTGTTGGTGGCAGGGCCGGCCATGGACGGGTGCGCGCCGATGTTGCAGACCCAGTCGTGCCGGATCGCCAGGAAGCGGCCCGCCGCGTCCAGCGCCAGCTCCGCCGTCATGTCGAGGGCGCGGCCGTGATAGTCGCTGAGGAACGTCTCGGACCGGCTGGCCACCCACTTCACCGGGCGCCCGA
>CAXSFF010001061.1:0-2034 GCA_964236035.1 uncultured Acetobacteraceae bacterium | reverse complement strand
GTTGTATTGGCGCGGCATTGCTGCGGCCACGTAAGTCCCCTAGCATACCCATGTAAACCTCCTCGGGATGCGCCTCATGGTTGCCAATGCCAGCACCAAGTCCGGCAAAGCGGTGTTCACCATCCAGAACGACTGGCAGGCAGGCTTCACCGGACAGATCACCGTCACCAACACCGGGACGGTCGCAACCAACGGTTGGCAGATCGAGATCGACACGGCCAGCTCGATCACCGCGGCCTGGAACGGCTCCATCACCAGCCAGACGCCAGGCAAATACATCATCACCAACGCGTCCTATGACGGGATGCTGGCGCCGGGCGCTTCGGCAACCTTTGGCTTCAACCTCAACCGCGCGCCTGGCAGCTCCGCCATCGCCGTCTCGCTGGCCAGCATCGGCGGCGTGACAGCCGCTCCGCCGGCGCCCGCGCCAACACTAACGCCTGCACCGGCGCCGACCCCTGCACCGACGCCGACACCTCCTGCTGCGGGCACCTTGCTCGTGAACGTCTCCGAAGACGCCTATCAGGGCGATGCCCAATTCACCGTCGCCGTGGACGGCAAGCAAGCGGGCGGCACGTATGCCGCGACCGCATCGCACGCAGCCGGACAGTCGGCAGCGGTGGCCGTAGCCGGCAGTTACGCCGTCGGGCAGCACTCGGTCGTGGTGACGTTCATCAACGACGTGTATGGCGGCCCGGGGCTCGACCGGAACCTCTACCTTAACAGCGTTTCACTCAACGGCGCGACCCAGACCGTGAACGCTGGCCTGTACTCAAGCGGCGCCTCCTCGACCGTCACGATCGGCGCCGCACCGTCTCCGCCCGCACCTACGCCCGCACCCGGGCCTACGCCTACGCCCGCGCCTGCTGCCGGAACGTTCCAATACCTGGGCGTCAACCTGTCCGGCCTCGAATTCGGCATACCGGACCCGAACGATGGCGGCACCAACGCCGGCACCTACGGCCAGAACTACGGCTCGCCCACTCATGCCGAGATCGACTACTACGCCTCGGAGCACCTCAACACGATCCGGCTCCCGTTCAGCTGGGAGCGGCTGCAGCCGGTCGAGAACGGCTCGCTGAACGCGACGCAGCTCGGTTACCTGGACGACGTCGTCCATTACGCTGCGACCAAGGGGATGACCGTCATCCTCGATCCGCACAATTACGGCTACGGCTACGGCAACCTGATCGGCAGCGCCGGAACGCCCGATGCCGCCTTCGACAGCCTTTGGTCGCAGCTCGCCGGGCACTACGCGACGCAGACGAACGTCATCTTCGGCCTGATGAACGAGCCGCACGTGCAAAGCCCGGCGCAGTGGGTGCAGCCCGTCAACGACGCCATCAGCGCCATCCGCGCGACCGGCGCCGGGCAGGAGATCCTGGTGTCCGGCACGAACTACGATGGCGGCGCCACCTGGGTCTCGTCCGGCAACGCCTCGATCTTCGCGGCCAACGTGATCGACCCGGACCACAAGATCGCCTTCGAGGTGCATCAGTACTCGGACAGCGACGGCAGCGGCAGTTCCGCATCCGTGGTGTCGACGACGACCGGCGCCGACCGGCTGCAGGCCGTGACCGCCTGGGCGGAGCAAACCGGCAACAAGCTGTTCTTGGGCGAATTCGGCGCGGGCCAGGACTCGGCCAGCATTGCCAACCTGACAAACATGCTGACCTACATGCAGCAGCATACCGACGTGTGGCAGGGCGGCACCGAGTGGGGCGGCGGCCCGCTCTGGGGCAGCTACTTCTTCGCGACCGACCCGCAGAACGGGCAAACGACGCCACAGGTCGCGACGCTGACCAAGTTCACCTCGCATGGCGCGACGGGTGTGTAAGGCCTCGCGCTCAAGGTCCGCCCCGCTCAGCTGAGCCGCATCACGGCCCGCTCGCCCGCGGAAACGACCGATCCTACGGCACCGAGAACACTGGGCACCCACTGCCATACCCCTTGGCACTGAGCAGGGCATCGTTGCACGATGGCGCCGAGATGTTGCTGTTCGCGAGCGTCGCGTTGCTTACCGTGCTGTGCAGG
>CAXSFF010001060.1:0-2037 GCA_964236035.1 uncultured Acetobacteraceae bacterium | reverse complement strand
CGACCATCTCCGGCTCGAACCACAGGCCGAACTCCATGCCAAGCGCGTTGACCCGTCGCGCCAGGGGGCCAAGCCCGTTCGGGAAGATCGCCGGGTCGGGCGTCCAGTCCCCCAGCCCGGCGGTGTCGTCGCGCCGCCCGCGGAACCAGCCGTCGTCCAGCACGAAGCGCTCGATGCCAAGCCGCGCCGCCGCCTCCGCCTGCTCGACCAGGCGGTCCTCGTGCAGGTCGAAGCCGTTGCCCTCCCAGGTGTTGAGCGTCACCGGCCGCGGCCGCATGCGCCCGTCCGGCCAGCGCAGGACGTGCCGGCGCACGTGGGCGTGGAACTGCCGCGACACGCCGCCAAGACCCTCGGTCGAGACGGTGGCATAGGCGGTAGAGGTCTCCAGCCGCTCGCTGGCGGCCAGGATGACCTCGCCCGGGAACAGCAGCTCGCCCGCCACCAGCAGCACGCGGCCGTCGCCCACCCGCTCGGCGGTCAGCCGCTGGCCGCCGCTCCAGCCGAGCTGGACGCCATAGGCGAGCTCGGTGTCCTCCCCCGCGTTCGGCAGGGCGGCGAGCAGCCCTGGGAAATGGCTCTGCGACCGGTTGCCGCGGGTCTCGACCACCAGCTTCTCGCGCGCGAGCGGGACCGTGCGCTCCTGGAACTCGTGCGCCGGGTGGCCCTCGAACACGCGCAACTCCGTCACGGCGGCGGGCAGCAGGAACACGCCACTGGCCAGGCGCTCCACCGACAGCCCGCCGGCACCCGCGTTGACCAGTACGCTGCGGGCCGACAGCACGTTGTCGTCATCCAGCGTGAGGTGAAGCTCCAGGACCAGTTCGGCCACAGAATCCCGGCCGACCACCACGCACCCGGCGGCGGTCGATTGGATGTCGGTCACGTCGAACTGCGCGGTCCAGTCCAGGCCGGCGCGGTGGGCGACCAGCGCCGGGGCGATGAACAGCGCGGCGCCCACGGCCGGCATCAGCGTCGCCTCCGGCGGGTCGTCGCCCGCCGCCAGGACGCGCACCGCGTCGTCGCCGACCACATCCGGCAGGCGCGCGCCCCAATAGGCGATCTCCGGCAGGCCGTGCGGATGCCGCAACAGCAGCAAGGTGGCGCCCGGGCTGTTCAGGCGGATCGTCGCTGGCGCATCGGCCGCCGCTGCCGGCGACCAACGCCCGGCGGCGGCCAGGCCCGTCGCGAGCAGGGAGCGGCGTCCGATCCGGCGGTGTTCATCCTGCACTGCAAGCCCTCCAAAACGGATAGCCCCTGTACAAGCGGCGGCTAAAGGATTCTACTCCGCCGGTTCGCTTGGAGAGGCCGCATGGACTGGAACGCCCGCATCGAGAGCTATGCGCAACTGACCAGGTTCCCGCGCAGCCTGTTCGTGGCGGAGGATGGCCGCGTGGTCGGCACCTGGATCATGGGCAACGACTACCGGGTGCGGTCCGGCTATTACGGCGGCTACCCGGCCGGCTACCTGAAGCGGGTGGCGGCGCTGTTCCCGGACCGGCGGCGGGTGCTGCACGTGTTCTCCGGCAAGGTCGACCTGGGAGCGATGCCCGGCGACACGGTGGACAGCAACGCCGCGATGGAGCCGACTTGGGTGGCCGACGCGCACGACCTGTCCAAGGTGCCGCTGCACGAGTACGACCTGGTGCTGGCGGACCCCCCGTACAGCGTCGAGGACGCCGTGCGCTACCAGACGACGATGGTGAAACGCAACGTCGTCATGCGGTCGCTGGCGAAGGGGATGGCCCCGGGCGCGCGGGTGGTGTGGCTGGACCAGGTGCTGCCGATGTACCGCAAGGACCAATGGGCGATCGAGGCGGTGATCGGCATGGTGAAGTCGACCAACCACCGCTTCCGCGTGACCACCATCTTCCGCCGGCTGGACCGCCAGGCTGCTGCCCAAATCCGGACGCGCACGGCCGAAACCGCCATCCGCATCGAACCATGAAAGGTTTCCAAAGGCGCCTGGCCTTTGGCGGGTCCAGGACGCGGTCGGACACCAACCACCGAGCATGGTGGATGATTACTTGACCGCATCGG
>CAXSFF010001059.1:0-2041 GCA_964236035.1 uncultured Acetobacteraceae bacterium | reverse complement strand
TGGCCCAGTACGGCGGCCGGCCAATGGTCGTCCAGCGTTTCCAGCACGTCTTGCGCCATCGCCGGATAGTCCATGGCGTGATCGTGCCCGCTGTCGCCATGGTTGCGCAGGTCGAGCGCCAGCACGTGGCACTCCGCCGCCAAGGCCCGCTGCAACCCGCCAAGGTTGCGCGCCGAGCCGAACAACCCGTGCAGCAGCACCACGCGCGGCCGCCCCGGCTCGCCCTCCGCATGCAGTGCCAGGCGCATCAGCCGACCGTCAGCACGATCTTGCCGATATGGTCGCTGCTTTCCATCAGGCGGTGCGCGGCGGCGGCCTCGGCCAGCGGGAACACGCCGTGGATGACGGGGGCGCACTGCCCGCCTTCCAGCAGCGGCCAGGCGTGCGCCAGCAGCGACTGCGCGATGGCGCCCTTCTGCGCCGCCGTGCGCGGCCGCATGGTCGACCCCGTGATGGTCAGGCGCTTGGTCATCACCGTGAGCAGGTCGAACGCCTCTGCCTTGGAGCCGCCCAGGAAAGCGATCAGCACCAGCCGCCCGTCCATCGCCAGGCATTTCAGGTTGCGCTGTGCGTACGGGGCGCCGACCATGTCGAGCACGACGTCGACGCCGTGCCCGTTGGTGAACGCCTTCACGCTGTCGACGAAGTCCGCTTCCTTGTAGTTGACGGCGCCGTCCGCCCCGAGCTTCACGCAGGCGTCGCACTTCGCCGCCGACCCGGCCGTCACGTACACCCGCGCCCCGATCGCATGCGCCAACTGGATCGCCGTGGTGCCGATGCCGCTGCTGCCGCCGTGGATCAGCACCGACTCGCCGGACTTCAGGCCGCCGATGTCGAACAGGTTGGCCCACACGGTGAAGAACGTCTCCGGCAAGGCGGCGGCGCGCACGGCGTCGTAGCCCTGCGGCCACGGCAGGCACTGCGCCGCCGGCACGACGCAGTACTCGGCATAGCCGCCGCCGTTGGCCAGGCCGCACACCTTGGCGCCGGCCGGGAACCCCTCGCCCGCCACCACCTCGCCGGCGACCTCAAGGCCGAGGTTGGGGTTGGCGTCCGGCGGCGGCGGGTACTTGCCGCTGCGCTGCACCACGTCCGGACGGTTGACGCCGGCGGCGGCGACGCGGATCAGCACCTCGCCGGGTCGCGGCTGCGGCACGGGGCCTCGCGCCAGCCGCATCGCCTCGGGGCCGCCGGGCTGCGCCACCTCGATGAAGGCCATGGTGTCGGGAGTGGGCATGTGCGTACCTCGATGTGTAAGACCTGGGTGCTGGCACCGTCTTTAGCCGGGCATGCGCCGCGCCGTCTCGCTCCACAGCCGGGCGGTGATGGCGCGGTCCAGCGCCTGGCGGTTCGGCGTGGCCGGGCGGCGGCGCTTGTAGTACATCCCCGTGACGCCCGCCAGCTCCGGCGCCAGCGCCACCCGCAGCGGGGCGTCGGCGCCCTGCTCGTGGCTGATCATGAACGGCTTGCCCAGGCGCCAGGCCAGCCCCGTCCAGCCGGGGATCGACCCGAGGTCCGTCGCCACCACGCCGGGATGCACCACGTTCACGTCGACGCCCTCGCCTTGCAGCCGCCGCGCCCACTCGAACGTCGCCATCATGATGGCGAGCTTGGAGCGGCAGTAGGCGCGCCAGGTGTTCCAGCCCCGCTCCAGCTCCAGGTCGTCCAGGTCCATCGTCGCCCGGTCGGAAGCGGTCGAGCCGACGTTGACCACCCGCGCCGGCGCCGCCGCCCGCAACGCATCCCGCAACGCCTGGGTCAGCGCGAACGGGGCCAGATGGTTGACGGCGATGGTCCGCTCATGGCCCTCGGCGGTCACTTGGCGGCGTGCCGTCATGGTGCCGGCGTTGTTGACCAGCAGGTCGATGCGGGGATGGCTGGCCGCGATCGAGGCGCCGGCCGCCTGGGTCTGCGCCAGGGAGGCCAAGTCGGCGAGCACCAGTTCCGTCGAGGCGCCCGGCGCGCGGTCGGCGATCCAGCGCCGCGCCGCCTCGCCGCGGCCGGCGTCGCGCGCCAGCAGCACGGTGTGGAAGCCGGCCCG
>CAXSFF010001058.1:0-2041 GCA_964236035.1 uncultured Acetobacteraceae bacterium | reverse complement strand
TGCTGCACGTGCACCGCCGCGGCGTCGGCGTGTGCGGCGTGTTCACCTATGAGGTGGCGGAGACCAAGGTGACCCAGGTGATGGACCTCGCCCGGCAGAACCAGCATCCGTTGCAATGCACGATCGAGAAGGAATGAGGGCTGCAATCCCGCAGCCGCCTCCCAAATAATCAGGCGGTAAGATGTCATCCTGGTGCGACACGTCTCGACAACCGCCCGACTTTGGCGTGACGTAGCGATCCAGTGCGAAGGAGCGATTAGGCCATGCTGTCACGCAATCTCGAGCAGACGCTCCACCGCGCGCTGTCGTTCGCCAGCGAGCGCCGCCATGAGTATGCCACCCTCGAACACCTGTTGTTGGGGCTGGCGGACGACACCGACGCCGCCACCGTGCTGCGCGCCTGCGGTGTCGACCTGGACAAGCTGCGCCAGGAACTCGGCGAGTTCCTTGACAAGGACCTGCCCGGGCTTGCCACCGAGCGGCCCGGCGACCCGAAGCCGACCGCCGGGTTCCAGCGCGTGGTGCAGCGCGCCGCCATCCACGTGCAAAGCTCCGGCCGTGACGAGGTGACCGGCGCCAACGTGCTGGTGGCGCTGTTCAGCGAGCGGGAAAGCCACGCGGTGTACTTCCTGCAGCTGCAGGACATGACCCGGCTCGACGCCGTGAACTTCATCAGCCACGGCATCGCCAAGGCGCCGGGCCGACCGACCGCGCGCCCGACCACGTCGGAGAAGCCGGAGGGCAACGGCCCCGAGGGTGAGCGCGAGGAGAAGCCGGGCCGCCGCAACCAGGATGCGTTGAGCACCTACTGCGTCAACCTCAACAAGAAGGCGACCTCCGGCAAGATCGATCCGTTGATCGGCCGCGAGCAGGAGATCGAGCGCACGATCCAGATCCTGTGCCGCCGCACCAAGAACAACCCGCTGTATGTCGGCGACCCGGGCGTCGGCAAGACGGCGATCGCCGAGGGCCTGGCCAAGCGCATCGTCGAGGGCGACGTGCCCGAGGTGTTGGCCAAGAGCACGATCTTCTCGCTGGACATGGGCGCCCTGCTGGCCGGCACGCGGTACCGTGGCGACTTCGAGGAGCGGCTGAAGGCCGTGGTGACGGAGTTGGAGGCACAGCCGAACGCCGTGCTGTTCATCGACGAGATCCACACGGTGATCGGCGCCGGCGCCACCAGCGGCGGAGCGATGGACGCCTCCAACCTGTTGAAGCCTGCGCTGGCGTCCGGCACCATGCGCTGCATCGGCAGCACGACCTACAAGGAATACCGCAACTACTTCGAGAAGGACCGCGCCCTGGTGCGGCGGTTCCAGAAGATCGACGTGAACGAGCCATCGGTCGAGGACACCGTCAAGATTCTGCGTGGCCTGAAGACCAACTACGAGCGGCACCACAAGGTGGTCTACACCGAGGAGGCGATCCGCGCCGCCGTGGAGCTGTCGGCCAAGTACATCAACGACCGCAAGCTGCCGGACAAGGCGATCGACGTGATCGACGAGGTGGGCGCCAGCCGCATGCTGCTGCCCGAGGGCAAGCGCCGCAAGACGGTGACGCTGCGCGACGTCGAGGAGGTGGTGGCCAAGATCGCCCGCATCCCGCCGAAGTCCGTCAGCGCCGACGACAAGGAGACGCTGCGCAACCTGGAGCGCGACCTGAAGAACATGGTGTTCGGCCAGGACAACGCCATCGACGCGCTGTCGGCGGCGATCAAGCTGAGCCGTGCCGGGTTGCGGGACGCGGAGAAGCCGATCGGCAACTACCTGTTCAGTGGCCCGACCGGCGTCGGCAAGACGGAGGTCGCCCGCCAGCTGGCCAGCACGCTGGGGATCGAGCTGATCCGCTTCGACATGAGCGAGTACATGGAGCGGCACAGCGTCTCGCGGCTGATCGGCGCGCCGCCGGGTTACGTGGGGTTCGATCAGGGTGGCTTGCTGACCGACGGCATCGACCAGCATCCGCATTGCGTGCTGCTGCTGGACGAGATCGAGAAGGCGCACCAGGACCTGTTCAACATCCTGTTGCAGGTGATGGACCA
>CAXSFF010001057.1:0-2042 GCA_964236035.1 uncultured Acetobacteraceae bacterium | reverse complement strand
GGCCGGATCGAGGTCGAGGACGCCCCATTCGTCGCCGTCGAGATGGACTGGACCGGCGACGAACGCGACCAGGTGCTGAGCTTCCGCACCAACATCGACCAGATCGTCACCGCCGGCCCCGACCATCCAATCCGGGTCGCCCACGACATGCTGACCTGCGAGCCGACCCCGTACATCCGCGTCCGCGAGGGCGAGGGCGCGGCGCCGATCGAGGCTCGCATCGGCCGCGCCGTCTATTACGAGCTGGTGGCGTTGGCGGTCCCTCGCATCGTGCAGGGCCACCGCGTGCTCGGCGTCTGGAGCCGCGGATGCTTCTTCTCGCTGGGCCACCTGCCGAACGGCGAGGAATAAGGGTGGAGCCTGCCCGCCTGCGCGCCCTGCTGGGCGCCGAGGCCTCGCCGCGCGTTCCGGCGGAGGCGATCGGCGCCCTGGCCACCAGCGATCTCGGCAGCGATCTGGCATCGGAGCCGCTCAAGCCGGCCGCTGTGCTGGTCGGCATCATCCATGGCGATGCACCGGGCATCCTGCTGACCAAACGCGCATCGACCTTGGCCAACCATGCCGGGCAGGTGGCGTTCCCGGGCGGCCGCATGGATGCCGGCGAGCTCCCGGAGCAGACCGTTCTGCGCGAGGCGCGCGAGGAGGTGGGACTGCTGGCCGATCATGTCGAACTGGTTGGCCGTCTGCCGGACTACATCACCGGCACCGGTTTTCTGGTGAGCCCCGTGCTCGGCCTGCTGGCGCCCGGGTTCGTGGCGGTTCCTGCCGAGGCCGAAGTGGAAAGCGTGTTCGAGTTGCCGCTAGCCGTGTTGCTCGACCCGGCGGCGCCGCAACGCCGCCGGGCCGAGTTCAAGGGCCGGATGCGGGAGTTCTGGGTGTGGCCGCATACGGAACACTATATCTGGGGCGCGACTGCGGCGATCCTGGTGCATCTCGCCCATCGCCTGCGCGAAGCGGGCGCCGGCTGATGCGGTTCGCCGAACTGGGGCTATCGTTGGCGCCCGTGATCGCGATCCTGCTGCTGTATGCGCTGGTGATCCGCCGGCATCGGCCCTCGGCGCGGACGCTGACGCTTGGCGTGCTGCTGGTGACGGGGCTTGGCGCCTGGCTGATTTGGGAGGGCACCAGCGAGGACCTCGGCCGTTCCGAGCGGTATACGCCGGCGGTGTTGCATGATGGCCAGGTCGTGCAGGGGCATGGGACGCGGCAGTGATCGGCTGCGCCTGAAGAATTTTGTAGACTCGATCTACGCCCGCGGCATTGGAGACTGACCTTCCAGCCTTCGTTGCGAGGAGCGCCTGCGGCGCACCAGAAGGTGCTAGCCTGAGTTTGAGTGACGCCATGATCAGGCGCTCAGTGCTGGCGTTTCGATGACGCGAGGCCGTTGATGAACGTAATGTCTTGGATGACTTCGGGCAACTGGTTCGCTCTTTCGACGACGCCAGGTTTTTGCGGCGGTCGCTGCATGCCCAGCCTGCTTCCGCTTTGCTTATCCCGAGAACCTGCCGGAACGGCGGCGGCGGCGGCGAAGTCGCTACGCCGCGCGTAACTCGCCAACGACCTTGTGCAGCTCCAGCTCCAACAACGATCCCTGGCTTGATACCTCCGCAGCGATGTCCCGAAGCCCGGCGACCGAACGGCTCGCATCGGTTGCGTCGGTCATGACCGCCCTCATCGCAGCAGCCACTTCATTCGCCGCCAACGCCGACGCGTCCGCGGCCTCAACGATGCCGCGCATGGTTGCGTGCTGGTCTGCAACCGCCGCCACGACATGGCCGGCCAAGTGGTCCACGGACCCAATCGCCGTGCGGATACCGTCGATAGTGGTAATCGCCTCGTCCGTTGCCAGCTTCATGGCATCTATCTGGGCCGCAATGAGGACAGTTGCAGCCGCAGTCCGCGTCGCTAGGTCCTTCACCTCACTCGCCACGACATTGAAACCGCGTCCGGCATCGCCAGCGCGAGCCGCCTCAATGGTCGCGTTCAGCGCCAGCAGCTTCGTCCGCCGGGCAATTTCAGCGATAAGTCGAGTGGCTTCCTGG
>CAXSFF010001056.1:0-2043 GCA_964236035.1 uncultured Acetobacteraceae bacterium | reverse complement strand
GCCGGTTTTGGCCCCCAGTACTGCTCGTTGCGTTCCAGGACGATGCGCGAATTGGTGGCATATTCCACCAGCTTGTAGGGCCCGCTGCCGATCGGGGCCTTGTTGAAGCCGGCCACGCCAACGGATTGCAGGTAATTCCTGGGCACCACGTACTGGCCCAGGAACGCCAGCCATGGCGCCGCCGTGGCATCGGGGGCAGAGAAATGCATCACGCCCTTGGTCGGCGACAGGATCTCGATGTCCGCCAGCTTGCCCCACGCCGTGCGTATGTCGAGCGACTTGTCCTTCGTGCGGTCAACGAAGGTGAAGCGCACGTCCTCGGTGGTCATCTTATCGCCGTTGTGGAACAGGATGCCGTCCTGCATCTCGAACGCGAGGCTGGTCGAGTCTTTCGACATGCTCCAGGTCTTGAACAACTGCGGGATCAGGGTCAGGTCGCGCGCCTGGCCCAGCGGCTCATCGAACACCATTTTGAAGATCGACTGTGCGTCCGGCATGTAATGCTGGTTGGGGTCCCAGCTTGGCACATCGACCGGCCAGCCGATGGTGACGGCATCAGTGTCGTTGTCTGCCGCCAGCCCCGCCGTGGCGTTCCCGGCAAGTCCCCCGAGAGCCGCGCCACTGGCGAGTTTCGTAAGCATACGACGCGATAAACCCATGCTCACCTTGTTGCTCCATTACCGGCAATTGGCTGAGTCCCGAGCAGATCAGCCACGAGACATCGACCCTGCTGCCGGGGTTGGCAGTAGTATGTTTGTCCGACCGATCTGCATGCAAATTCAGGACCGCGGCGGCGGGTTAGCATCCGGAATGATTCAGTCGAGCCGATGCAACAGGGGATCGGGTCGGCACGGTGGCATCCGGCAGGGTGACAAATGCCCAGCGTTATGTAGCTACCGCCACCCGGCTTGACGAGCGGCCCGATCTCGACGAGTGACCAGCAGCCTGTCGCGGCTCGTGGCACGCCGAAACCCGCTATGATCCGCCCCAGCTCCTGTTATCGTGACCGCAAAAGCAAGGATTTGGACATGGGCAGCACTCAGAAGTACGGCGTCATCGATCCCGGCACCGGCAAAATCGACCGCCGCATCTTCAGCGATCAGGCGATTTACGATGAGGAAATGGAGAAAATCTTTGGCCGCGCCTGGCTGATGATCGGGCACGAGAGCCAGGTGCCCACGCCTGACGATTACTTCCAGACTTACATGGGCGAGGACCCGGTCATCCTAACCCGTGACGGGCAGGGCCGGCTCCACGCGCTGTTGAACATGTGCCGCCACCGCGGCAACCGCGTGGCGCGCTGCGACGATGGCAACGCCAAGCGCTTCACATGCACCTATCACGGCTGGACCTACCGCAACGACGGCGCCCTTGAGCACGTCCCCGGTGAGTCCGAAGCCTACTACAACGAACTCGACAGGCCGTCCCTCGCTCTTATTGAGGCTCGTGTGGAGACCTACGCGGGGATCGTCTTCGCGACCTGGGCCAAGGACGCGCCAAGCCTTGAGGCCTATCTGGGCGACGCGCGCTGGTATCTGGACACCGTGTTCAATCGGCTGGCCGGCGGCATGCAGGCCCTGGGCCCGATCAAATGGCTGGAGCCGGCCAATTGGAAGACGATGGTGGACAACTGCTCGGACAATTACCACGTCCCCACCAGCCATCTGTCCAGCGCCGCGGTCCAGGCCCGGTTCCTCGGCCGCCCGCGGCTGTCCCACGAGGACCAGTTCGCAAGCCCCAACAAGCACGTCTTCGTCAACGGGCACGCGCTTACCTTCCGCGACGCGGATGACAACGCCCCGCGCTACGTGCACGGCGTGTCCGACGAGACGTTCAAGCTGTTCCAGGAGTACCACGACGCCACCATGCCAGAGGTCGAGCGACGGCTTGGCACGCTCCGCGCACGTCGGGTGCAGCTTGGCAACCATTCGATCTTTCCGAACGGGATTCTCGGCTTCCGGCTGGCGCTGCCCCGTGGTCCCTTGAAGACTGAATTCTGGCACTTCGCGCTGCTGGAGAAGGATGCGCCCGAGGAACTCAAGC
>CAXSFF010001055.1:0-2044 GCA_964236035.1 uncultured Acetobacteraceae bacterium | reverse complement strand
GCGCTGACCAACGACAACTACGGGATCTCCCTCACGGACGAAGCCTGGATGGGCGCCGCGCTGGAGGAGTGCGGACTTCGGCTGGACGCCTACGAGGCGCAGGCGTGGGACAGCCATCACGACATCGCCGTTGCACGGTTCATGGAACAGGGCGCGTGAGACCATTCATTGCTGCGACGGACGCTCGCAGCAAGGCTCGTCCAGGCTCACACGTGGCGGCGAGGCCAGGGTCCACTCGTTCCGTGCGGCCAGGGACAGGTTCGGGTTGTGGAACGGGTCAGCCGCGCAGACCGCCGGCCAGCGCTCCTGCATCAGCGCGACGTCGGCCGCCTCCTGGCCGGTCGCATCCGCGTAGTGGTGCCCGAACGAAAGCGTCTCGTGGTGGACCAGTTCGATGCTGGCCGCCATGACCACCGAGTACTTCAGCGCACGTGCGCGCAGGCAGAAGTCCACGTCGTTGAACCCGGTCGGCAAGGCCTCGTCCAGGCCGCCGACCCGCTCGAACACGTCCCGCCGGACCAGCAGGCAGGCGCCGGTGACGACCGACAGCTCCTGGTCCAGCACGCCGCGCCACATGTAGCCGGGTTCGCCCCGCGGCAGGAAGCGATTGATGTGCTCGGCCAGCCCGGCCAGGCCCATGATCACGCCGCCGTGCTGGGTCGTCATGTCGGGATAGTAGAGCTTCGCGCCGACGATCCCCACGTCCTTGTCCGAGAACACCGCAACCATGCGGTCCAGCCAGTCGCCGTCCAGCGTGGACACGTCGTCGTTCAGCAGGCAGATGAACGCGCCATCGGTCCGCGACGCGCCGAAGTTGTTGGCCAGCGAGTAGTTGAACGACGCCCGCCGCAGCAGCTCGACCCGTGCCGGGCCTGCGGCGCGCAGACGCTCGGCCGCTTGGCGCTGCGCCCCGTCCAGAGGACCGTCTTGCGTCACGACGACCAGCATCTCGAAGTCGCGGTAGGTCGTGTTCGCCAGCACGTCCAGCAGGCAGCGCAACTGGACGTCGCCGCGCAGCCGTGACGGGACGATCAGGCTCACCTTGCGCGTCGCCAGCCCGCCCCCGTGCCAGCGCAGCCGCAGCGGGAACTCCGGCCCCACCGCTGCCTGCACCCCCAGGCGGCCCAGGGACGCATTGACCACCTGCGCCAGCATGGCAGGGGGCGCTGCCTCCGCATCGGCCCGGCGGTGGGTCAGCACGCGCGGCACGCGGCGAACCCGCTCCGCCTCGCCGGCCGCGTGCAGCGTGAACCACACGGCGAGCCGGACGCACTCCGCCCAGCCCGGCACTGCGGCCGACGCCAGGGCCTGCCCGAGCACCGGCGACCGGACCAGCCATATGCCGCGCGACAGCAGGCCCGAGCACATCATGGTCAGGCTGGGCTGGGGCTTGAACCATGGGTCGGCGCGGGTGCCGTCAGGCTCGATGCTGTCCTCGTCCGCCAGCAGCGCATCCGCCTCCTGCCGTCCCAGCTCGTCCACCAGCAGCAGCAGGGCGTGCCGGGCCAGGATCTCGCCTGCCTGCAGGACGGCGACGCACTCGCTGGCTGCCGCTTCGCGCACCGCTCCGGCCTCGCCGGGCCTGGCGACCACGATGGCTTCCACCGCATAGGCCTGCGCGCGCACGGAGGCGAGGGTGGCTGCCAGCGCTGCCTCGTTCCCCGTCGCGCAGAACACCAGCGCGCTGACCGACGGCCTGGCGGGCAGCGCGCCCGCGATGCGCTGCAGGCGCTCCTCGTTCCAGGCGTCGAAGAACCACGTCCATAGATTGTAATCGGCCTTGATATGCTGGCCTTCGAAAGCGGCGGACGCGAAACCCTTCCGCGCCCGTGCGGCCCAGGACCCCGGCACGCTCCGGAACGCATCCCGGAAGGCCGCGGGGTTCTGCAGGTAGGTTCCGATGGCGGCCAGAAAGGGTGGGATAGGGAGCAGGGTCAGGCCGACGGCCCCGGGCGCGGCCGACGCATTGTACAGGCGCACCCTGAGCCAGTTGGCGTGGCCGCCCAGGAAGAGGACGCCCAGCTTGAATCCGAAACCCCGCCTG
>CAXSFF010001054.1:0-2048 GCA_964236035.1 uncultured Acetobacteraceae bacterium | reverse complement strand
GGAACGGCGAACTCGTTCTATGGTATCAGCCGCAGGTGGACGTCGTGAGCCGCTCCTTGGTCGGCGCGGAGGCATTGCTGCGCTGGCATCGGCCAGGGCACGGGCTGGTCCTGCCGAAAACGTTCTTGCCCCTGGCAGAAGACACCGGCCTCATGGTCCTGATCGACCGCTGGGTGCTGCGCGAGGCGTGCCGCCAGGGCGCAGCTTGGGCGGCAAGCGGGCATCCCTTGCGGATTGGCGTCAACATGCCGGCCGCAGCCTTCAGGGCCGAAGACCTGCAGAGCCTTGTGGTCGGGATGTTGGACGAAACCGGGCTTTCTCCGCACCTGCTCGAACTGGAACTGACAGAGGGCTCGCTAATGACCAGCCAGCCCGAGATCCTTGCCGGCCTTCATGCCCTGCGGCATATGGGGGTGCGGGTCGCCGTCGATGATTTCGGCACGGGCTATTCGTCGCTGGCCTATCTGCAGCGTCTGCCGATAGACCGCCTCAAGATTGACCGCTCCTTCGTGCAGACATCCGATGCCGGACGGGACGGGTCTGCCATCGTGCAGGCCGTGATCGGCATCGGGCGCAGCCTGGGCATGGAGGTGCTGGCGGAAGGAGTTGAGACCCTGCGTCAGCTTGAACGCCTTCACGACGCGGGTTGCCAGGTCGCCCAAGGCTACTACCTCGGCAGGCCCGTTCCCGCGAGCGAGTTCCAACAGCGCTTCCTGCGCGATGCCGGGCCGTCGGCCATGATGACCCTATGACGCTGATCAAGCGCGCCGCATGGCTCAAGGTCAAGCTGCTAGCGCGCCTGCGCAGCGGCGGCGACCGGGGGTACGAGATGCTCGGCAACCGGCCGGTGATCGCCACCACCGCTGGCATCTGCTTCCGCCCAGCCCTCCCGGATGGCCAAACGGGAAGCCCTCGTCCGCGCCCGCTCTGCCTCGGCTGCTGCTTGGATGCGCTGCTGCTGGTGGCTTATGCGTTGCTAAAGCCAGAACCATCGAAGAGGCGGCACCTGGTGCATGGATCAGCGTTGCACCAGACACGGATGCTTCAGGCGCACTGCCCTGAGCTTGCTGAGCAGCGTTGAGGCGCGCACCGTTGTTCCCATGAGCCAGGCTGGGCTTCGGGCATCACCGGTCACGATCCCTGCCCGGGACGGCTACCCGCTTCGGGCCACGTTGCACCTGCCACGCCGGGCAGCGCCGGCAGGCTTAGTGCTGGTCAGCGCCGCGACATCGGTGCCCGCCCGCTACTATGACCCTTTCGCTTCTGTGCTCTCCGCCTGTGGCCTTGCCGCGCTCACCTACGACTACCGCGGGATTGGCGCTTCCCGGCCTGCCAGGCTTCGCGGCTTCGGCGCACGGATGCGCGACTGGCTGGATCTCGACGCTGAAGGTGTGATCCAGTGGGCACGGACAGCCCACCCCAGCCTGCCGCTGCTCATCGTCGGCCACAGCCTGGGCGGGCACGCCGTCGGTCTGTGCGACGGCAGCCAGCACCTTGCGGGCGCCGCGCTGGTCAGCTCGGCGGTGGCCTGGATCGGTCACATCCACCATGCCTCGGAGCGCTTGCGCGTTGGTGGCCTGCTCCGCGTCGTGGGTCCCGCTCTGGTCCACGCGGTCGGCTACGCTCCAATGCACTGGTTTGGCATGGGCGAGGACCTACCGGGTCCGGCGTTCCGGGAGTGGGCATATTGGATTGGGCAGCGACGTTACTTCTTCGACGATGCCACGATGAATGCCGCCATGCGCTTTGCGCGTGTTCGGGCACCACTCCTGCTTGTCGGCGCCGACGATGATCCTTGGACCCCGGCTGCCTCGATCGACCTGCTCGGGTCCTATTTCACCGGCGCCCATTGCGAACGCTGGCAGATTGCCCCGTCCGCCACCAAAACCGGACGGATCGGGCACACCGGCTTCTTCCGGCGAGAGCACAAGGACACGCTCTGGCCGCGCCTCATCGACTGGCTGCTACAGCAGGCGGCAGCCTGACCTGATCACCCCGCGAGCTGAACAGCCTTGTGCGACCAGTTCGGTGGTGCCAGGAGGACAGCC
>CAXSFF010001053.1:0-2049 GCA_964236035.1 uncultured Acetobacteraceae bacterium | reverse complement strand
GATACCGGCAATGTAGAGCGGCACTTCAAACGCCAGCACCATGCCGGGCTCGGCGATCGCGTCGCTGTCGGCGGCAATGAACGGCCAAACCTCGCTGAACGCACCGGCACCGAGCCCATGTCTGTGGATAGGCGTGGAACAGGGACCCCGTTAGCGGGGTGATCGGCGTCCAAACGGGACCCCTCTGACGTTGGGGTTCACCTTGGCTCTCGTGTTTGCACGGGAGCCGATTTGGGATGTTGGTGGTGGAGACGATCGCGCGGATCCGCCGTGCCCATTTGGTCCAGGGCAAATCGATCAAGGCGATCTGCCGTGAGCTGCGGGTGTCGCGGAAGGTCGTTCGCAAGGTTCTCCGGTCGGAGGCGACGGAGTTCCACTACGAGCGCGAGCAGCAGCCGATGCCGCGCCTGGGCGCCTGGCGCGATGAGCTGGACAAGCTGCTCGCGGCCAACGAGGCGAGGCCCAGTCGCGAGCGTCTGACGCTGATCCGGGTGTTCGAGGCGCTGCGCGGGTCGGGGTACGAGGGCGGCTACGACGCGGTTCGGCGGTATGCCCGCACGTGGCGGCGCGACCAGGTGTCGGCGACGGCGGCGGCCTATGTGCCGCTGAGCTTCGCGCCCGGTGAGGCCTACCAGTTCGACTGGAGCTACGAGATCGTGCTGATCGGCGGCACGACCGTCACGGTCAAGGTGGCCCACCTCCGGCTGTGCCACAGCCGGATGCTGTTCGTGCGGGCGTATCCGCGTGAGACGCAGGAGATGGTGTTCGACGCGCACGACCGGGCGTTCGCGTTCTTCAAAGGCGCCTGCACCCGCGGCATCTACGACAACCTCAAGGCGGCGGTCGACGCGATCTTCGCCGGCCGCGAGCGGGCCTACAACCGCCGGTTCCTCCAGATGTGCAGCCACTACCTGGTCGAGCCCGTCGCCTGCACCCCCGCGTCGGGTTGGGAGAAGGGCCAGGTGGAGAACCAGGTCGGCCTGGTGCGGGAGCGGTTCTTCTCGCCGCGGCTGCGGGTCAAGAGCTACGACGAGCTGAACGCCTGGCTCCTGGACCAGTGCGTCGCCCACGCCCGGGCGCACCGCCATCCCGAGCTGCGCGACCAGACGGTGTGGTCGGTGTTCGAGGCCGAGCGGCCCAGCCTGGTGCCGTATGTCGGCCGCTTCGACGGCTTCCACGCGGTGACGGCGTCGGTGTCCAAGACTTGCCTCGTACGATTCGACAACAACCGCTACTCGGTGTCGGCGCACGCTGTCGGCCGCCCGGTCGAGGTTCGGGCCTACGCCCAGCGGATCGAGTTGCGCCAGGGCGGCAAAATCGTCGGCGAGCATCCTCGCCACTTCGGCCGCGACCAGACGGTGTTCGACCCCTGGCACTATGTCCCGGTGCTGGCGCGCAAGCCGGGGGCGCTGCGCAACGGTGCGCCGTTCAAGGACTGGCTGCTGCCGTCGGCGATGGAACGCATCCGCCGCAAGCTGGCGGGCAGCGCCGACGGCGACCGGCAGATGGTGAGAATCCTGGCCGCCGTGCTGAGCGACGGCCTGGCCGCGGTCGAGGCCGCCTGCGCCGAGGCGCTGCGCGAGGCGACGCACTCGGCCGACGTGGTCATCAACATCCTGGCCCGGCACCGCGACCCGGCGCCCCCGGCCACCATCCTGACCCCGGACGCGCTGCGGCTGACGCACGCGCCGCTCGCCGACTGTGCCCGCTACGACAGCCTGAGGAGGCCCACCTGATGGAACGATCCGAGATCCTGACCACCATGGCGGAGCTGAAGCTCTACGGCATGAGGGCCGCGTATGACGAGATCATCGGCACTGCGGTCAAGCGCCAGCACGAGCCGACCCGCATCGTCGGCGACCTGCTGACGGCCGAGATCAGCGAGAAGCAGGCGCGGTCCATCCGCTACCAGATCACCATCGCCAAGCTGCCGCTGGCCAAGGACGTCGACGACTTCGCCTTTGACGGCACGCCGATCAACCAGACTCTGGTGTGCGACCTGGCTGGCGGCGAGTTCCTGGCCCACCAGCGCAACGTCGTGCTGGTCGG
>CAXSFF010001052.1:0-2050 GCA_964236035.1 uncultured Acetobacteraceae bacterium | reverse complement strand
TGCCGGGGTAGCGCAGCGGCAAGCCAAGCTCGCGGGAGATGGCGGCGTAGGCGCCGATCACGGTGGTGACGTTCATCGGGTTGCCCAGCGCCAGGCCGTACACCACCGTGGGGCGGAAGACGGTCCAGCTCCAGGGCGCACCCGCCTGCAGGGCGCGCAGGTGGTCCTCCTGGTCGTAGTAGAAGTTGGGCGGCATGTGGCGCGGGTCGGTTTCCAGCGCCGGGGTGGTGAAGCCGCCGAGGTGGCTGCCGTATGCCTTGCCGCCTTGCAGCAGCGTGACGTGCCGCAGGCCGCCCGCCACGGGGGCCACCGCCGCCATCACGTTGCGGAGCATCGCCAGGTTTGGCGCCACCTCCGCCGCACGGGTTGCGCGCGGCGTCCAGGCGGCGAAGACGATGTGGGTGACGGCTGACAGCCCGACCAGCCTGGCCCGGCAGTCAGCGGCGTCCGTCAGGTCCACCGGCACCATGCGGGCACGCCCAACCGGCATGTCGCGCCGGCCCAGCCCGATCACGTCGATATCCGGGTCCGCGTCCAACTGCTCGATCATCGTCCGCCCGATCAAGCCGTGCGCCCCGGCGATCAGGACCGTCTTGCGCGCCATGCCTGGCCTCCCTCCTCAATCAGCCTGAACGACCGCATTCCCCTCCGCAGCCGCCACCTCCCGCGCCCCGAAGCTGCGGCCGGCGAGCACCCACACCAGCGCCGCCGTCAGCACCAGCAGGCCCAGGCTGACCGGCCGCGTCAGGAACACGCTGAAGTCGCCGTTGTTCAGCTTCAGGCCGCGCCGCAGGTTCTCCTCCAGCACCGGCCCCAGCACCAGGCCGAGCATCAGCGGCGCCGGGTGGCAGCCCAGCAGCTTCAGCACCACCCCCAGCACGGCGAAGGCCGCCGCCACGCCCAGGTCGAACGCGGCGTTGGCGACGCTGTAAACGCCGATGCAGCAGCACACCAGCACCGCCGGATAGAGATACCGCCGCGGGATGCTCAGCAGCCGCACCCACACGCCCACCAGCGGCAGGTTCAGCACCAGCAGCATCATGTTGCCCAGCCACATGCTGGCGATCACGCCCCAGAACAGCTCCGGGTTCTTGGTCATCACCTGCGGACCCGGCTGGATGCCCTGGATCAGCAGGGCCGCCAGCATCAGCGCCATCGCCGCGCCAGCCGGGATGCCCAGGGTCAGCATCGGGATGAAGTGCGTCAGCGCGGCGGCGTTGTTCGCCGCCTCGGGGCCGGCGACGCCCTCGATGGCGCCCTTGCCAAACCGCGAGGGGTCGCGCGCCATCCGCTTCTCGATGGCATACGAGGCATAGGACGCGAGCAGCGGCCCCGTGCCCGGCAGGATGCCCAGGGCAGCGCCCAGCAGGGTGCCGCGGCCGATCGGCTTCCACGACGCTCGCAGGTCGGCGCGGCTCGGCACCAGCCCGGTGATGCGGAACGTGCCAGTCGTGACCCCCTCCGGCAGCCGCAGGTGCATCAGGACCTCCGCGAAGGCGAACAGCCCGACCGCGACGGCCACGAAGTCCACCCCGTCCGCAAGCTGGTAGGCGCCGAACGTCAGCCGCATCGTCCCCGTCTCGACATCCGTGCCGACGGTGCCCAGCAGCAGCCCCAGCACCGACATCGCCATCGTGACCAGCATCGGCGTGTCCGACACGGCGGAGGCGGTGACCAGCGCCATGACGATCATCGCGGCGTTCTCGACGGGTCCGAACGCGAACGCCGCCCGGGCCAACACGGGCGACAGGAACGCGATCACCAGGATGGCGAAGCACCCGGCCACGAACGACCCGATGGCCGACACGCACAGCGCCGCCCCGGCCCGACCGCGTTGCGCCATCGGGTGCCCGTCCAGGCAGATCACCACCGATGTCGGCTCCCCCGGCATGTTCAGCATGATCGCCGTCGTGGAGCCGGCATGGTGCGCGCCGTAGTAGATGCCTGACAGCATGATCAGCGAGTCGATGGGCGACATCTTGAAGGTGACTGGCAGCAGCATGGCGATGGTGGTGACGGGGCCGATGCCGGGCAGGATGCCGACCACCGT
>CAXSFF010001051.1:0-2051 GCA_964236035.1 uncultured Acetobacteraceae bacterium | reverse complement strand
GAGTTGACCAGCACGATCCGGTACCCCTCGGCCCGCAGCGCCTTGCACGCCTGCACCCCGGAGTAATCGAACTCGCACGCCTGCCCGATCACGATCGGCCCCGCCCCGATGATCAGGATCGACGAAATGTCGGTTCGCTTGGGCATGGTGGTCTCGCGCGCGGCTGAACGCACGCGGGCGCGAGCCTGCGTGGAAGCCGGTCAGAGGAAGGGCTAAGCGGGCGGTCTAAGGCGTGAGCGCGGCGGCGGCAAGGAGCCGGAACGGGGCGAGATCGAGGGGAACACACAGGCGCCGCCGGAGTTTGCCGAGAACTCAGAATTTCGGCCTGTCGGAGAGCAACCTCGTGCCCACCACCAAACCCCTCGCCATCGTCACCGGCGCGTCTTCTGGGATCGGGCTGGAGCTGGCGATGCAGTTCGCCGAGCACGGGTTCGACTTGGTCGTCGCGGCGGACCGGCCCCTGGATGAAGCGGTCGGCGAGATCCGCTCCGCTGGCGCGAGCATGGTGGAGACGGTGCATGGCGATCTCTCCACGCGCGAGGGCGTCGCTCAGCTGATGCAGGCCGTCCAGGGGCTGAACAGGCCGATCGACGCGTTGGCGGCCAATGCGGGGATCGGGCTCGGGCACGCCTTCCTCGACCAGCCGTTCGAGGACTGGCGCAAGGTGGTGGACACCAACGTCGTCGGGACGCTCGACTTGATCCAGCAGGTGACGACGCGGATGAAGGCGCGGGGCGAGGGTCGCATCCTGATCACCGGCTCCATCGCCGGGTTCATGCCCGGCACCTACCAGGCGTTTACAACGCCACCAAGTCCTTCCTGGACGGCTTCTCCTTCGCGCTGCGGCACGAGGTGCAGGACCAGGGCATCACCGTCACCTGCCTGATGCCCGGTGCCACCGAGACCGAGTTCTTCGAGCGGGCGGACATGATGGACACCAAGGTGGGCACCTCGGACAAGCAGGACGCCGCCAGCGTGGCCGAAACCGGCTTCAAGGCAATGATGAAGGGCGACGGCGACGTGGTCACCGGCTGGAGGAACAAGCTGCAAACCGCCATCGCCTCCGTCACCCCGGCTGGCATCCTGGCGGAGATGCACCGCGCCCAGGCGGAGCCGGGCAGCGCCAAAGCATAAGGAAACAGCCTGAACAGCATCCAACCCGGGAAAGCCTGGACAGGGCGCGAATGGGGGCGTGGTGCGCGGCCTGGAGGCCGGCGCCAAGGGACGTATTCGCCGCTCCAGCACCTGCACCTCACTATCTGAGCAAACCAGAGTCAACGAACTGGCGCCTGGGTACAATCAAGGTGTTCGTCGCCAGGCCCCACAGGCACCTGTTCTGCCGTGGAGGGCTGTCCGCCAAACCAACCCTGGCGGACAGCGGGCCTAGATGGGGCAGCCACCATGGCGGCGCAGCAGTCAGCGCCACGCACAGCCACTCACCCGTCCAGGATCAATCGCGTGATCGCGCATCCACGCGCTACGACCTGCCTCTCGTCCAAGCCGGGGAACCCAACAAGGTCCAGACTTCATTCGGAAATGCTTGGATGCTGCCGCTTTAGAGGTCAACGGCCTTTCGGATTACAGCGTCGAGTTCCAGGTCGTGCGCCGGCATTCCCGCGCCCCGATTACCGCCGTGACCCTGGCTTGGTGGCGCAAGGAGGGCGACGCTTTCCGGGCGACGCACGCCGAGCAGCAGCAGCCGAAGCAGGGGCGCACGGCCCGCCTGCGACGCATGGCCCAGGCAGGACCACCCAGCGCCCCCGCGGGCGAAAAGACGCGGCGCGGCAAACCGGCTAAAGTGGGCCAGGCCAAGGCGCCCGCTGCGCCGGTCCAGCAGCTCGACTTGGTGGACACCCTGGCTGCTATAAAACCCGGCGGATCGCCACTAGGGGCGAAGTAGGAGGAAGCTATGCCAGATGGTTTGCACGACGCCCACATCCCGCTGTCAGACGAGGCCCTGGACGAGGCCGAGCGTCGGGCGCTGATCGCCGCGGTAGCCGAGGCCCGCGCCGATCCCCACCCGCCCATCCCGCACGAGGAGGTGCGGGCGG
>CAXSFF010001050.1:0-2057 GCA_964236035.1 uncultured Acetobacteraceae bacterium | reverse complement strand
TTTGTCCTGATCCCGGATGACGCGCCGCAGTCGCGACCCCCCTCGCCTGCCCGCGCCGGTGGCATGCTGGCGCGGCTGCAGACTATAGCAACCGCTGCGGCAACCGCTGCCGTGGCGGTCGCGGAAACCGCGTCGGCTGTGCTGCGTCACGCCGAACCGCCGGCGGACAGCGCCACGCCGGTTCGTCCGCGTCTGGTGTTCGCGGTGGACGCCACTGCCTCACGCGAGCCGGCCTGGGCCGCCGCGCGGCAGGTTACCGACGCGCTCGTCAAGGCGATGCCGAACGAGCTGGATGTCGCGCTTGCCGTGCATGGCGGCTCGCGGGTGCATACCTTCACCGCGTTCACCAACGATGCCAACACATTGCGGGATCGTGCCGCCGGGATCGCCTGCCATGCCGGGCTAACCCGGCTGCTGCCGATCCTCGCCGCCAGCCAGAAGCAAGCCTTGGTGCGGGTTGTCATCTACATTGGCGACGTGTTCGAGGAGAGCGTTACCCAAGGCCGTAGCTTGGCGGACGACCTGGGCGCGCAGGGGATCAAGCTGATCGTGCTGCACGACACGGCCGACCGCGCCGCGCGGCTGGATGCCGAGGTGTTCTGGGACCTCGCTCGGCGCACCGGCGGCGGTGTGCTGCCGTGTGATGCCAGCGCCCCCGGCCGGTTGCGGGAGCTGCTTTCGGCGGTCGCCGTCTACGCCGTCGGTGGCGAGAAACTGCTGCGCGAGCGACGGCGCGAGTTACCGGGCGCCGTCGCGTTGCTGGAACACCTTGGCAAGCGAAGGTAGGCGTCAGGCGAACGACTCGGTCATCGCCGAGTAGACCAGCGTGCGTAGATCGCGGCGCAGCGTCAGCCTTGCCTCACTGCCGATGACCTGGGTCATGAACACCACGGCAAGATCCTCCTTCGGATCGATCCAGAAGGCGGTGGAGGCCGCGCCACCCCAGAAATATTCGCCCAATGTGCCGGGCAGCCGGGTCTTGGCGACGTTGACGTTCACGCCGCAGCCGATGGAAAAGCCGATGCCGGAGTAGCCTGCCTCGCTGAACATGCCGGGAGGCGCCATGTCGGCCAGCTCCTTGTTGTCCGGCAGGTGGTTCAGGCTGAACAGCGCGACGGTCTTGGGACTCAGGATTTGCACGCCGTCCAGAGAGCCGCCATGCAGCATCATGCGGCAGAACCGCATGTAGTCGTGCGCCGTCGAGACCAGGCCGCCACCCCCGGATTCCAGTTTGGGCGGCGCGGCATAGGTGCTCTGACGCGCATCGTCCTGCAGCTTCAACCCGCCGCTGCCGCTGGGCTGGTAGCAGGACGCGAAACGCTCCAGCTTCTCCGACGGGCACCAGAACGCGGTGTCGGTCATCCCCAGTGGCTCGAACAGCCGTTTTTGCAGGAATGTCCCGAAACTCATGCCACTGAGCTTCTGCACGAGGTAACCCATCACGTCGATGGAGACCGAATAGTTCCACTCGGTTCCCGGAGAGAACTCCAGCGGCAAGGCGGAAAGCCGCTCGATCATGGCGTCGAGGCCGCCCTCGGCGCTGGGTTCGGCGATGTGCGCCTGCCGGTAGGCACGGTCGACGCTGGTGCGGTTCATGAACCCGTAGGTCAGGCCCGAGGTGTGGGTCGCCAGGTCCACGACCTTCATCGGCCGCTTGACCGGCGTCGTCAGGAAGCTCGCTTGCCCAGCCGCGACAAGACTAGGGACGCCGGTCGCGTAGACTCCCAGGTTCTTCCACGAAGGGATATGGGTGGCGACGTCATCGTCGAGGCCGATCAGCCCTTCCTCGGCCAGCATCATCAGCGCCACCGAGGTGATCGGCTTGCTCATCGAGTAGATGCGGAAGATGGCGTCCTCGCGCATCGGCTTGCCGCGTTCGAGGTCCATCTGGCCCGACATGCCGGTGTGGGCGAGCTTGCCACGGCGGTAGATCATGGTCAGCAGCCCCGGCAAGAAGCCGGTATCGACGTAGCGGCGCTTCATGACCTGGTCCAGCCGTTCCAGGCGCGACGCCGACAGTCCGATCTCTGATGATGTCACGACAATTCCTCGCTTCG
>CAXSFF010001049.1:0-2063 GCA_964236035.1 uncultured Acetobacteraceae bacterium | reverse complement strand
CGCGCCGCTCGCCTTCCAGGGCGTCGATGATCTGCTCGTCCTGGCCGGTGCCGAGGGTGGCGACGCACAGCGCCTGCGTCTCGCCGCGGGTGAACAGCGCGCTGCCGTGGGCGCGCGGCAGGATGCCGACCTCCGCCACGATCGGCCGCACCGTCTTCGTGTCGCGCCCGTCGATGCGCAGCCCTGTGTCGAGGATGGCGTTGCGGACGATGTCGGCTTCCAGGTCCTTGAACAGCCCCTTCGCCTTATCGACGTCCATCCCCTCGGCGGCGAGCTGCGTCACGGCGGCCTTCTTGGCGTGGCCGACCTTGTCGTAGCGGGCGGCCTTCTGGCGCTCCTGGTACGCCTCGGCGAGCGGCGCGCGGGCCAGTTCGTCGATGCGGGTGGCGAGGGTGGCCATCTCCGGCGCCGGCTCGGCGAGGGTCCACGGCTCCTTGGCGGCGTGCTCGGCTAGCTCGATGATCGCCTGGATCACCGGCTGGAACGCGGCATGACCGAACTCCAGCGCGCCGAGCATGACGTCCTCGCTCAGCTCGTGCGCCTCCGACTCGACCATCAGCACGCCCTCGGCGGTGCCGGCCATGACCAGGTCGAGCTTGAAGCCCTTCATCTGCTCAAGGGTCGGGTTCAGCACATAGGCGCCGTCGAGGTAGCCGATGCGGGCGGCGGCGACGGGGCCGAAGAACGGGATGCCGGACAGCGTCAGCGCCGCCGAACAGCCGACCAACGCCACGATGTCGGGGTCATTCTCCATGTCGTGGCTCAGCACGGTGGCGACCACTTGGACCTCGTTGCGGAAGCCCTGCGGGAACAGCGGGCGCAGCGGACGGTCGATCAGGCGGCTGACCAGGGTCTCCTTCTCGGAGGGGCGGCCCTCGCGCTTGAAGAAGCCGCCCGGGATCTTGCCGGCGGCGAACGCCTTTTCCTGGTAGTTGACGGTGAGCGGGAAGAAGTCCTGCCCGGGCTTGGCGGACTTCACGCCGACGGCGGTGCAGAGCACGATGGTTTCGCCGTAGGTGGCCAATACGGCGCCGTCGGCTTGGCGGGCGATCTTGCCGGTCTCCAGGACCAGCTTGCGGCCGCCCCAGTCGAGTTCTTTGCGGAAATGGTTGAACATATGCGTCTTTCGTCTTGCGCGTCGGGCGCTGGCGGCCCGGTGCGGGGGCAGCGCTTCGGGCGGCATGGGTGCGCGGCGAGCGCCGCGTCCATGTGGCCAGAAACGCTGTCGCATCCGGAAGTCGGAGGCTCGACGGGAGTGCCCGGTGCCACCATTGGCGCCGGGATAGCAGGTAGTCAGAAGCAGGGCTCTGCCCTGCACCCGCAAGGGACCAAGTGGCCCCTTGACCCCCTGCTTAAGCAAGAGGTGTTAAGAGGACGACTGTCCTCTTATGGGGTTTGGGGCAAAGCCCCATGCTTCCTAGCGGCGCAGGCCGAGGCGCGAGATCAGGCTCGCGTAGCGGCCGTTGTCCTTCTTCTTCAGGTAGTCCAGCAGGCGGCGGCGGCGGCCGACCAGCATCAGCAGCCCGCGGCGGCTGTGGAAGTCCTTCGCGTGCGTCTTCAGGTGTTCGGTGAGGGTGGTGATGCGCTCGGTGATGAGCGCCACCTGGACCTCGGGGCTGCCGGTGTCGGCGGCGCCCTGGGCGTAGTCGGAGATGAGCGACGTGCGCCGCTCGGCTGTCATCGACATCGGATATCCTCCGCAGTGGGGTTACAAGAGGCGCTCCGGCCTGAGCATGCCATCTTGCAGGCGGCACAGGCCGATCACGCGCGTCCCCGCCATGGCCCGCGCCAGCCCGCCGTCGGGGTTGGCCGTCCGTGGAATGCGACCCATCAAATCCACCAGGCTGATCGCCTGGCCACGTGACAGGAGGAAGGCTTCCGCTTCGGTCAAGGCCAGCGCCGGGATGTCGGCCAGCGCGGTCAGGACCGGAAGCAGCAAGTCCGGGGAAGCTGGCGTGTCATCCTCCGCAACGACGCAGTTGTCCAGCGAAATCGATGCGAGCGTGAGGGCCTGGCGCTCCAGGAACGGCCCGACGCGCAGGCGGCGCAGCGCGGCGACGTGG
>CAXSFF010001048.1:0-2063 GCA_964236035.1 uncultured Acetobacteraceae bacterium | reverse complement strand
TGAGCCCTCAGCTGCCATTGCGAGGAGCGCTTGCGACGAAGCAACCCAGGGCCGCGCGGCAAGCTTTCGTCGCGCGGCCCTGGGTTGCCGCACCGCCAAGCGGCGGCTCGCTATGACGGGGACCAAGCGGCCGGATTACTGTCCGATGCCGTTGGCGTCAGTCAAACCCAGCCTCGCTTCGACCCAGATCGCGTGGAGCCGCTCCATCTGGGCGTCGAACTCGGCCCATAGCGCCTGGGCCTCATCGGCCGGGACCAGCCGCATCGCGCGCTTGAACGAGCCATCGTGCAGGATGACGCCTATCTGGTCCGTCCATGGCGGCGTGGTGGCAGCGCCCAGCCGGTCGATCATCTCGCGCATGCGCGCCCGGGCAAGTTCGGCCTCCGCCTGGTCAGGCCCCAGGTCGGTGTCGAACAGCCCAGGCTGGCGAGACGAAGCGTTCATCCGCGATCGATAACAGGCAGCGTCGAGTCGGGACAGCCTTTGTATCAGCCGCAAATCAGCGCATCGTGCGCCCGTGACGTGGCGCAACGACAAGCTCCCTGAACTCGTCCGCGCCATGGCGGGCCGCCCGCGGCACGAGGCCCTGCGCGGCCACGTGACGGAGTTGCTGCGCGAAGGTTTCGGGGCGCCGTACGACGAGATCGCGCACGAGGTCTACCTGCTCGACAACAGCGGCCGCATCGACACCCTATGGGGCGCCACGGTGATCGAGCTCAAGACCGACCTGCGGCGGGAGCAAGCCGACGTCGAGGCACGGATGCCGGATTACCTTGCCGATGCCGCCCGCTGGTCCCGCAGCAAGCGCCCGGTGACGGGGATCGCCACGGACGGCGCCACCTTCATCGGCTACCAGCTCGTCGACGGCGCGCTGACCGAGCTGCGGCGCTATGCGACCGACCCGGAGCGACCCGGCGACCTCATGGCCTGGCTGGAGCCCCTGCTGTCGGACCGGGGCGACCTGCTGCCGGAGGCGCGGGCCGTGGCGCAGGCGTTCGGCAAGGGCAGCCTCACGTTCAGCCGCGCCCGGCTGACGCTCGATGCGCTCTGGGCCGCCTTGAAGGACGACCCGGAGGTGCGCCTGAAGCGTGACCTGTGGTACGGGCTGCTGCGCGAGGCATACGGCGAGGATGTCGGCCAGGATGCGCTGTTCCTGCAGCACACTTACCTCGCCATCGTCGTCAAGACGGTTGCCGCCCGCGTGCTCGACCTGCCGGTGGATGACCCGGACCGCCTGCTGTCCGGCCGCGCCCTGGCCGACGAGGGCATCCTTGGCGCCGTCGAGGCGGACTTCTTCGACTGGCCGCTGAAGCGCTCCGCGGGCGCTGACCTGGTGCGGCAGGTGGCGGTGCAGACCGCCCGCTTCCGCCT
This sequence comes from uncultured Acetobacteraceae bacterium, assembly GCA_964236035.1. Classification (GTDB taxonomy): domain Bacteria; phylum Pseudomonadota; class Alphaproteobacteria; order Acetobacterales; family Acetobacteraceae; genus CAXSFF01. Next base: position 692 of record CAXSFF010001048.1, on the reverse strand, counting down.
GGCCGACGTCGAGACCGACGTGCTGAAGGTGCTGTACGAAAGCCTGGTCGACCCGGACGATCGGCATGACCTCGGCGAATACTACACGCCGGACTGGCTCGCCGGGCGCGTGGTCGCGGAGGCTATCGACGCGCCGCTCGCGCAACGCGTGCTGGACCCCGCCTGCGGTTCAGGCACGTTCTTGTTCCACGCCATCCGGCGCCTGGTCGCGGCCGGGCAGGCGGCGGGCTGGGCCGAGCGCCGCATCGTCGAAGCCTGCGCGGAACAGGTGCGCGGCATGGACGTGCATCCCGTGGCTGTCACGCTCGCGCGGGTCACATGGCTGCTGGCCCTTGGACGGCTGCTCGCCGGCCGGCCGGCGAAGCTGACCATCCCCGTGTTCCTGGGCGATGCGATGCAGTGGAACCTGCGCCGCTACGTCGGCGGTGCAGACGTGCTGGTGGAGGTGCCGGGCGAGGCGCCGCTGCAAATCCCGGCCGGCTTCGCCGAAGACCAAGCCATCTTCGAAGCAGGCCTGGACGAGCTGAACCAGGGGCTCGCCGATGGCGCCACGCCGGCCGCGGTGGGCAAGGCGTTGCGGCGGATCAAGGGTGTCGCAGCCGCCGATGCAGACGCGTTGGCGGAGACGTTCGCACAGTTGCAGGCGCTGTACCGCGCCGGGCGCAACGGCATCTGGACCTTCGTGTTCCGCA
>CAXSFF010001047.1:0-2067 GCA_964236035.1 uncultured Acetobacteraceae bacterium | reverse complement strand
CATGAGCATGACGTCCTTCAGCGTGGTCTCGCTGATCGCCATGGTGCCGGACAAGGAGTGCAGGATGCCGATCCTGATCGGGTCGTTGGCGCCCTGCGCCCGCGCGCGGGACACGGTGCCCAGCAGAGCAGTTGCTGCGAGCGCGCCGCCGAGGGCGCGTCGGCTGATGATTGGCTGCAACATGCCTCTCCTTGAGATTTCGTAGGACCGATGACCGCTGTTGGCATCTGCTCTACGCAACCCCCGTGCCATCGCGGCAACGTGAGCATCTCGTGGGTCGCTGCCCCTTGCGGCGTCAAGCGGCGGCTTGCCTGCTTAGATTTATTGCAGTCGCATCATCTTGCGTGCTGCGGCGGGCCCACCGCAGCACCGTCTTCAATCAGACGGCTGTTCAAGCGGCGCTGAGAATCCGGCTGTGGCGCGCCTCGGCGGGGGCGTCGACGGGGTTGTAGACCAGCTCCGTCGTGGGATCGCGCATCATGTAGCCGCGGCCCCACACGGTGCCGATCAGGTTGCCCGCGCCGGCCTGCGCCAGCTTCTTGCGCAGCTTGCAGATGAATACGTCGATGATCTTCATCTCCGGTTCATCCATTCCGCCGTAGAGATGGTTGAGGAAGGCCTCCTTGGTCAGCACCATGCCTTTGCGGAGGACCAGCAGCTCCAGGATGGAATACTCCTTGCCCGTCAGATGAACCGGGCTTCCGGCCACCATCACCTCGCGGCTGTCCAGGTTGAGTTGCAGGGAACCGACGCGCAGGGTCGGCTGGCTGTAGCCCTTGCTGCGGCGGACGACGGCCTGCATGCGGGCGATCAGCTCGCCCTTGTCGAAGGGCTTGGTGATGAAGTCGTCGGCGCCGACGCCGAAGCCTTTGACCTTCGCAGCTGGGCGGGACAGGCCCGAGAGGATCAGGACTGGCGTCTCCTGGCGGGCGGCGCGCATGCGGCGGACAACCTCGTAACCCTCCATGTCCGGCAGCATGAGGTCGAGGACCACAATGTCGTAGTCGTAGTGCCGGGTGAGTTCCAAGGCCTCTTCGCCCGTGTCGGTGATGTCGACGATGATGCCGCCGGCCTTGAGCGCCAACGCGATGCCACGAGAAGCGATCACGTCATCTTCTACCAGTAAAACACGCATCGGTTGCACTCCCAGGGTTTTCCTAACGCCTTGTTACCACCTATGCGTGCATAATGGCTAGATGTTTCTGAGGTCTGAACAAAGAAATGTCGTCGACCATCGATACGCCCTGGAAAATTATCATAAAAATAGATATTGGTGATTAATGAGACATTCTGGGTCATTGTTTCACGATAGCCAGGCGGTGGCGGCGCTTTCCCGGATCGCTCCCTGCTACCTGCTGGGCCGCGTCACCGCGGTGGCCGGCCTCTCCGTGGAGGTCAGCGGCCTCACCGCGCATATCAGCGTTGGCGACCGCATTGTCCTGTCTGCACGGGATGGACGCGCCGTGCCCGCCGAGATCGTCGGCTTCCGCGACCGCACCGCCAGGGCGATGGCCTTCGCCGAGCTGGAGGGCGTGGGACCCGGCAGCCCAGCGCGCGCCGCCCTGGCGTCTGACCGGTCGCAGACGATGCGGGCCGCGACGTTGGCCCCAAGCGACGCCTGGCTGGGCCGGGTGATCGATCCCGCCGGCAACCCGCTCGATGGCAAAGGCTTCTTGCCGATCGGCAGCCAGACGCGCCGGGTGCGGGCCAACCCGCCTGAAGCCACCAGCCGCGCCCGCTTAGGCCCGCGGCTCGACCTTGGCGTACACGTGCTGAACGCCTTCACGACGTGCCGGGAGGGGCAGCGCCTTGGGCTGTTCGCCGGGTCGGGCGTGGGCAAGTCCACGCTGCTGGCCATGTTGGCGCGACACACGGCCTGCGATGTCGCGGTGCTGGCCCTGGTCGGCGAACGTGGGCGCGAGGTGCGGGAGTTCCTTGAGGACGATCTCGGGCCGGAGGGCCTCGCTCGCTCCGTCGTCATCGCCGCGACCTCCGACACGCCACCCCTGACCCGGCGGGAGGCCGCCTATGCCGCCATGACCATCGCCGAGCATTTCCGCGACCAGG
>CAXSFF010001046.1:0-2067 GCA_964236035.1 uncultured Acetobacteraceae bacterium | reverse complement strand
GCGATGGCAGCCAGACGCTCGCGCCGCAGCGCGACGCCCTGCTCGCCGCCGGCGTTCGGGGCCGAGCGCATCTACCAGAACCTTGCCTCTGGCCGGCTGAAAGCGAGCCGGGCGCGCGAAATGACCGAGCAGGTGATGGCAGCCGGCCTGGCGGTGTGATCCGTCTCACCTAATGTGGGCAGAGACGGATGATCTCGCGCCCGTCTCATCTGAGCGCGGGTTCAGTCTCGCGTAATGTGGGTTGGGCGCGCGCTACAGTCTCATGAATTATGGGCGCGAAACGCCGATGATCTCGCGCCGAAGCGCGGATGATCTCGGGTCGCTACAAGTAGGCAAGCGCGTCCTTGCCCGCCACCCGCAACGCCGTGCGCACGATTGACTGCGTGCCGCGCCGCTCCCGCCCGGTCGGCCAGTCGAAGAAGGTGATGCCGGTGCCGGGGCTGCCCACGCCGTCAGCGTAGAACAGGTGGTAGGAGCTGGTGTCATCCTGGTTGACGGTCTTCTTGACCAGCCGCATCCCGAGGGTGCGCGTGTAGAAGTCGTGGTTACCGCGCACATCGGCCGTGACGGCGGTCAGGTGGTGGATGCCGTGGAGTTGCATGGCTCTGTCCTTTCCTGCGTCGTCCGCTTCACGCCGCCAGCTTGGCGGCGATCTGCGCGACATGACGGCCGAGGTGGCGGGTGCTGTCCAACTCGTTCACCGGCGCCGTGTGGCAAGGACCTGCGTTGATGGACGGTGGTTGGCGCCGGAGAGCTAATTGGCTGCTGTGGTTGCGCGTGGCCCAGCAGAACTTGCACAAACGGAACCTGGACCTTTTGCTCAGGCGTCCTTGAATTTAACCGATGCGTGCGTGCCGTCACAAAACGGCTTGTTCTTCGACTCGCCACACCGGCACAACGTGACACGGTTGCGCACCTCGTAGGCGAACCCGTCGGCAGCGACCACCTGCAAGCCGCCACGCAGCCAGAGCGGCCCGCTGCATTGCTGCCCGGGGTCCTCCACCAGGCCAATCGAGACCGGCAACGGGTGTTCGACCGGTTGCCCGGACGCCTTGTCCCAGGCAACCAGCCGTCCCGCTGGGCAGTTGTTCACTTGGCGGATGAAAAGCGCCTTGACAGCCGGATCGTCAGTCCGTGCGACCTGGCTCCAGACCTGGCCATTCGGGTCGCAAAATCGTCCGAATGCACACAGACTTTCCGCGTCAGTGAGCTGGAGGGATGGGCCGTCCAGCAGCTTCGCCTGGTCCACATGATCGGCTCGGCTTGCTGTCTCCGCTCCCACGAAGCCGACTTTCGCATGAGTCCCGTCGCAGAACGGCTTGGTCCGGGAGGCGCCACACCGGCAAAGGGCGTACACCGCCTGGTGGGGGATCGCCTCGCCTTCGCGCCAGGTCTCCGAGCCGCCTTCCGCGTCCATGCCGATGGTCTGCTTCGTAAGGGGGACGTTGCCCTTCACGATGTAGGGTCCATTCGTCGAAACAGTGACGCTGCCTGTGGCGTTCATTGCCGTCATGGGCTGCCCTCCAGGAAATAGGTGTGGTGCGCCTGCGATTTGACCGATAGGCCGGTCAGACGTGGCCAGAGCCGGCGCCCAGGGCGACGATGCCGCCCAGGACGTGCAGCGCCTCGACCGTGCCATGCATCTCCAAGGGTTCCACCCCCGGCCCGTGCGTCGTCAGGCCACCCGCGATCTCCACGCGGCGCGCGGACCCGCCGGGCTTCACGCTGAGCGCCACGGCCGAAAGCCTCACCACCACGCCCTTGACCAGCGAGTCCCCCGTGCCGCCATAGGTCTCGATGCCGCGCTTGACGGTGATCTGCCCTACGGGTTGGCTAATCTGGATGCCGACCGCGCCATCCGCGTGCGTCACCACACGGTCGAACTCGGCCAGTTGCACGGTGCCGGCGTAGACGTTGAAGCCGCGCGACCCCTGTCCGAAGGTCTCGATGGGAGCGTTCAATTGAAGCGCGTTGACGGTGCCGAAGTTTACGAAGCCGATCCCGCTCGGGCCGTGGGAGGTGATCTTCTCGTCCGCGACCCAGCGGTCCACCGTGCCCCAGTTGTCG
>CAXSFF010001045.1:0-2072 GCA_964236035.1 uncultured Acetobacteraceae bacterium | reverse complement strand
ACACCTTCATCGGCTTCTTCAAGGACACGTCGCTGGTGCTCATCATCGGCATCTTTGACCTGGTGCTGTCCGGCAAGACCGCCGTGACCGAGCCGATCTGGCAGGCCTACAGCACGGAGATGTATATCGTGCTGGCCGCCATCTACTTCGCGTTCTGCTTCGTCATGGCGCGCTACAGCCGCGGGCTGGAACGGGAATACAACCAGGCGATGCGGAAGTAAGCGGGGCTCTGCCCCAAACCCCGTCAAAGGGCAATTGCCCTTTGCAAACCCTTGATTGAAGGTGCAGAGGACGACTGTCCTCTGCCGGGTCCAGGGCAGCGCCCTGGCCTTGCCTTTCTGGGATTGTTCAATGAGCCAAACCAACACTCCTGCTATCGTGCTCGACCGCGTCAACAAGTGGTACGGCGCGATGCACGTGCTGCGCGACGTGTCGCTGACCGTGGGGCAGAAGGAGCGGGTGGTGGTGTGCGGCCCGTCGGGGTCGGGCAAGTCAACCATGATCCGCTGCATCAACCGGCTGGAATCGCACCAGGAGGGTCGCATCCTGGTGGACGGCACCGAGCTGACCGACGACCTGCGCGCGCTCGACACCATCCGGCGCGAGGTCGGCATGGTGTTCCAGTCGTTCAACCTGTTCCCGCACCTGACCATCCTGGAGAACTGCACGCTGGCGCCGATCTGGGTGCGGCGGATGCCGAAGGCGGAGGCGGAGGAGTTGGCGATGGGCTACCTGCGCCGGGTCAAGATCCCGGAGCAGGCGCGGAAGTACCCGGGGCAGCTGTCGGGCGGGCAGCAGCAGCGGGTGGCGATCGCGCGGGCGCTGTGCATGAAGCCGAGGATCATGCTGTTCGACGAGCCGACCTCGGCGCTGGACCCGGAGATGATCAAGGAGGTGCTGGACACCATGATCGGCCTGGCGGAGGACGGCATGACCATGGTGTGCGTGACGCACGAGATGGGGTTTGCCAAGAAGGTCGCCGACCGGGTGGTGTTCATGGACCGTGGCGAGATCGTGGAGGCGGGGCCGCCGGCGCGGATGTTCGACGACCCGCAGACCGACCGGCTGAAGCTGTTCCTGAGCCAGATCCTGAAGGATCACTGACGAACCAAAGCCGCCGCCGCGCGTCTGGTGATGGGACAGATGGGGGATCGAGCGATGGCGGACGATGACGCGAAGCAGGAACCAGCCAAGGACAAGCTGCCCGGCAACCACGGCCAATTCGGCAACAGCGACGCGACGGAAGACTACAAGAAGCTGGGGGACGTGCCCGATCCCGAGGCCGGGCCTGACGCGACGCCCAGCCAAGGCCCGAAGCAGACCAACGCAGGGGAACGCTCCTGATGCCGGACTCCGTCGAGGACCTGGCGCGTCGGCACGGGGTCAGCGTGGATGCGGTCAGGGTGCTGCAGGACGCCCTGCATCGCGGCGGCGGGCGGCAGGCGCAGTTCAGCCATCCCGACCTGGGCGGCATGGGACAGTGGTCCGGCGGCATGACCCAGGTCGGCGACATGTTCAACACGGCGCTGAAGGCCAAGGTCAACGCGCTGTGCCAGGAGCTGAGCGAGGCTGGCGCCAAGCCGACGCAGGCGCAGGCGCAGCCGCACGATGACCGGGGAACCAGCCGGAACACGGGCGACTGGTGGCCCGGCGGGTTGGGGCGGCCCTCGGCGACCGGCTCGCAAAACGGCATGCGCTACGCCTGTTTCCCGGAAACCCACCGCGTCGCGGTCGAGCAGGCGGGCCACGTCACGGTCTACGACAGCGGCGAGCACCGCATCAGCGGCGTGTCCCAAAGCCAAAGCGGCACCCAGATGCTGAGCTTCAGCAGCCAGTTGGGCACCATCCAGGCGTCAGACCTGCCAGTGGCGGGCTGACGCCAAGACGTTTGCCGCTTCACTGCTCCTCCTCCCCTTGCGGGAGGAGGCCGGGAGGAGGGGTTAGCAGCGCCAACCACCTTTCGCGCGGCCACCCCTCCCCCAAGGGGAGGGGAGAAGAGTTGGCCACCATCGCCGTCGGTATTATACCAACGGCCCTTTGTTCTGACTCAAACGTGAGTAGGAGCGGCTCGG
>CAXSFF010001044.1:0-2072 GCA_964236035.1 uncultured Acetobacteraceae bacterium | reverse complement strand
GTGGTGGCGGGGCTGCAAGCCCGTGCCCCGGGAGAGGAGATCATCGCGATCAGCCGCACGCCGAACATGCCGGCGGGCGCGGCGCATAGCCGGTTCGGCGATTACGACAAGCCGGAAACGCTGGCCGCCGCGTATGCCGGGCTTGACCGCCTGCTGCTCATACCCGGCGCCGACCTGCGCCCGGGCGTACGCAGCCGGCAAGCGGTGGCCATGGTGGATGCGGCCGTGGCGGCGGGCGTCGGCCACATCTTCCTGCTGTCGGCCACCGGCACGCGCGAGGAGGCGGAGCCGGCGATGGGTGCTGCCTATTGGGCCAGCGAGCACCGGCTGCTCCGCAGCGCCGCCAAGCGCTGGACGATCCTGCGCATGAGCTTCTTCGCCGAGACCTTCGTGCAGATGTCGCAGCCAGCCGTGCAGATGGGCGCGATGTTCGGTCTTGCCGACACACGGCTGTCGCTCGTCTCGCGCGCCGACGTTGCCGCGGGCTGGCCGGCGCCTTGGCCGGTGAGAACCAAGTGGGCGCCATCTACAACCTGACCGGCCCCGCCGCGCTGTCCGGGGCCGAACGGGCGGCGGCGCTGGCCGACGCTGCTGGCAAGACGGTGCCTTTCGAGGTCGTCGGCGAGGACCGGCTCCGGGACATGCTCGCCCAGGGCGGGCTGCCGCCGCCGATGGCTGACATGATGGTCGGCATGCTGGCCCATCAGGCCAGTGGCGCCTACGACATCGTCACCGGCGACGTCGAGATGCTGTCCGGCCGCGCGCCGAAGCCTTTCCGCGACATCCTCGCCTCCGGTGCGGCATGACTGCCCATGACGGGACGCTGTTGGCCGACGGGGCGGAGAACCGCGCCGCGTTCTGGTCCAAACGGCGAGCGCAGCATCCCGCGTATCCGTCCGGCAAAGACCGTTCAGCGACCCTTGGTCCGTAGGCGCTCGATCTCAAGGGCAGCTGAACGTACGTCCTGTACACCGACAAAGGCCATTGTGGTCGTACTTGGCCCGTCATCAGTCTGGACAGTTTCCCTGCGAAACGTGACCGAGCCAGACCCGTCTGCTTGCTCGTGAAGCTCGACCGCATTGATCGCGCTCGGCGCAAGCGCCAGGACACGGCGCTTCAGGAAATGGTTCACCACGAGTATTCGTTGGTTTGTGACTGCATATGCCATTCTGCCGACGGCACACGCCTCTGCTACGGCACTGATGCTTATGTAGGAACCAACGCAGGCAAACAGGCCTGGTATGATCGCAACAAACCCGTTCGGTGATTGCTGGCTGGGTATTGCGCCCTTTGAGGACGTGTACATCCCTGCCAAGGCTATCCCAGCAAAGACCCCGCCGAACAGGATTCGAAAGACCTTTGATCGAAGCATCGGCCAAAATGATGGTGTGCCGACCCACAATGCAGATTCGCCGTCGAGCAATTCGGTTGCTATGGCATTTTTAGGCTCCCAACTCATGACTGAGCTGACTTCGCGCTTAGCATAGTCGACCACCGGAGGTTGGCGAAGCTCGCCGATCCCACGGTGCAGCCGGACGGCGGTCGGCTTGGGATGGGCCGCCACGCGCTCGCGCAGAAAGACGTGAAAGCCGGAACCCCTACACGACGCGGTTGTTATCAGACCGACGTTCGGAGGAGATGGTCATGTCGACTGATGGGCAGCCGAAGAAGCCCGGGATGGACAAGCGGGATTGGCCTGGCCGTGAGCAAGGCGTGCCTCCGCCTCCAACGCCGGCGCAGGTCGAGGAGGTCAGCAACCAGCAAGGCTTGATCGCGGACGAATGGGCGCCGCCCGGCGTCACCATCCCATCGAGGACGGACACCAGCGCGCCGACCCGTCCTGTCCCTGAGGTAAACACCGTCAGCCCTGCAAAGTAGGAGCATTGATCGCCATCGCCTGGCCCATCACCGCTTGCCGTGGTGGCGACAGGTGGTCTGGCAGCTGCCCGACTCAGCTCCAGGGGGGAGAAGCCCTGCGGTCACGCCAGCGCTGCCCGCAAGGCCGGCAGATCCCAGTCGCGCCGGTCCGTCATCAGCCCGATCACCCGCGCCATCGCCTGGTCCCTGCCCCA
>CAXSFF010001043.1:0-2072 GCA_964236035.1 uncultured Acetobacteraceae bacterium | reverse complement strand
CTCAGAACGCCATCGTCCGCCGGACCCGCGTGTTCGTCGCGCTCCGCAAAGCCGGACGCGCGCCGCTTGGACAAGCGTCAGTCCTCCACGCCGTGACGCCACATTGCCGCCCAGCCCTATGCGCGGCCGAACCCGGAGCGGGATCAAGCTGGGCCGAGCCGCCAAGCACCAAGGTCACATGTTCGGCGTGCCTGCGGCGCCTGGCGCAGCTACCGGCGTAACGACCTAGGCAGGCGGCGAGCTGGTGGGCGCCCTGGCGCGTGTAGCCCGGCGCACCGCCAAATCGGCCGCGCTAAACAGGGCAGGGCAGACACGGTGGTCATGGCAGGGGCAGGGGGGACGCCGGGCACCTAGACTGTGCATCAGCAGTGAACTTGGGCGCTGATCAGCGCCATACCACGTTGTGGACGCATGGTAGTCCTGGGTTCCGGGGCCGCGCTGCTTCACACCCACCGGACTTGCCGACCTGACAACGCCCCTAAAAGCGCTTCGGGCTGGCGTTCTGCGTCCACCAACCAAATTGTGCATCGATGCCGCCGTCTCGCACAATCATCTTTACGAGACAGCGTAGGCCAGACCAATCGGAGAGTACGCGATGGACAACGATCAGCTTCTGCCAGGAGACGGCACCGCGCGGCCGGCCGTGGTCGCGTCCAAGGGTATGCCCGCGCCCAAGGTGAGCGAGGCGGACCTGCATCTGCTGGCCAATTTCATCCCCCAGCTTGCCTGGATTGCCGACCGGGACGGCTCGATCTTTTGGTACAACCAGCGTTGGTATGACTACACCGGCACCGACTTCGCGCAGATGCAGGGCTGGGGCTGGCGAGAGATCCACCATCCCGACTACCTCGACCGCGTGGTCATTAAGATACAGAAGGCGTTCGAGACCGGCGAGCCCTGGGAGGACACCTTCCCGTTGAGGGGCAGAGACGGTCAGTATCGCTGGTTCCTCTCACGCGCTGTGCCAATCTGCGACAAGGCCGGCCAGGTCGTGCGCTGGTGTGGCACCAACACGGACGTGACCGAGCAGCGTGCCTGGGAGGAGCGGGTCCGCCGCAGCGAGCAGCGGTTCCGCACCGTGCTCGACGCCTCGACCGCGATCATCTGGAACATGGCGGCCTCCGGTGAGTTCGAATGGCCGCAGCCGCGCTGGACAACCTTCACCGGGCAGGTTTTCGAGGAGGCGCGAGGTGCCGGGTGGGTCGAGGCGATCCATCCCGACGACCGGACGCATACGCTCGACGCCTGGCGCCACGCCGTCGAGACCCAGTCCCGCTACGAGGTCGAGCACCGGGTGCGGCGTGCCGATGGGGCCTGGCGCACCATGGAGGCGCACGCCGTGCCGCTTCTGGCCGAGGACGGCACTGTTGCCGAGTGGATCGGCACGCACGCCGACGTCACCGAACGCAAGGAGGCCGAGGTGGCGATGCAGGCTGCCCGCGACGAGGCGGAGGAGGCAAACCGGGCCAAGAGCACCTTCATCGCCAACATGAGCCACGAGCTGCGCACGCCGCTGTCGGCCATCATCGGCTACAGCGAGATGCTGCAAGAGGAGCTTGAGGACCGCGGCGACCCGGACGGGCTCGGGGACGACATCCGCAAGGTCGAGAGCAACGCGCGCCATTTGCTCAGTCTGATCAACGACGTGCTCGACCTTTCCAAGATCGAAAGCGGCAAGATGGAGGTTTTTGCGGAAACCTTCGACGTGGCCGAGATGGCGGGCACAGTGGCGACAACCGTCCAGGCGTTGATCGAGAAGAAGGGCAACACGCTGGCCGTGAACCTCGCCCCGGACTTGGGGGCGATGCACTCGGACGTGACGAAGGTGCGCCAGATCCTGCTGAACCTGCTCAGCAACGCGTCCAAGTTTACCGAAGGGGGGAGCGTCACCCTCTCCGCCGAGCGATGCTCCGGCCCCGGCGGCAAGGGCTGGCTGGCTTTCCGCGTAAGCGACAGCGGCATCGGCATGACCGAGGAGCAGTTGGCCAAGCTGTTCCAGCGTTTCCAACAGGCAGCCGCCTCGACTACCCGCCGGGTCGGCGGCACCGGGCTCGGCCTGTCCATCCCCAAGG
>CAXSFF010001042.1:0-2076 GCA_964236035.1 uncultured Acetobacteraceae bacterium | reverse complement strand
AGCGGCGCATGTGCTGCATGGACCGCACGTTCGTCGTCTTGGCCCGGGGCTGCGCACCCGCCCGCGCCCGCTGCTCGACCAGCACGGTGGGGATGCCGCGCAGGCCCAGCTCGATGGCGGTCGCGAGGCCGACTGGCCCGCCGCCGACGATCAGCACGTCCGTCGTGTCAGGGAGCATGGTTGCGCTCATTATCGTTCCTCCCCGGCCGTCCCTGCAGGGCAGCCGCTTGATTGCAGTCGGGCCAGGCCGTTAGGTATCCTGCACGACCGGGTTGCGGAGTAGTGCCGGAAATGGCGGCGCGTGGCTGACCAACGACGAATCGACTGGTTGGCCCGCCCTCAGTTTCGTTGCGGCCATCGTGGTTGCCGGGGTCCCACCCGGATCATATCCAGGATCGAGCCCGGATGCTCAGGATCGTCGTTGAGCAATCCAAATGCGCCATTCACGCCGTCGTCCAACGCAAGACCGATACGTCCATCGACGTGGAATGCTACGAACCGCACCGCTGCCCCCGATTTTTTTCGAAGGTACTTAACGATTTTGCTAAAGTCAACGTATTGTGCAAAATCGATTGCGCGTTGGATGCCAATGGAGCGAGCGCCGAATGGCCAAGGCTGTCACTGTTACCCAACATGTCTACGACCGGCTGCGCGCCGATGTCCTTTCCTGTCGGCTAGCCCCGGGCGAGCGCCTGCGCACCGAGACTCTTTGCCAACGGTTTTCGGCCGGCTCCAGCGCAGTCCGTGAAGCGCTGTCTCGCCTCGCTTCGGAGGGCTTCGTGACGCTGGAGCCACAACGCGGCTATCACGTGACACCGCTTTCGTTTGCGGAGCTGCGGGATCTGACCACGACCCGTTGCAAGATAGAGGCGCTGTGCATCCAAGACGCGATCGCCCATGCGGACCTCGAATGGGAGGCCGGCATCGTCACCGCGCTGCATCGGTTGAGCAAGACGCCGACCCGCGCCAAGGGTGATCGCGCGCGTTACGACGACGCTTTCGCAGTGGCCAACAACCTGTTCCACCGGGCAGTGGTCGCCGCCTGCCGCAGCCCTGCCTTGCTCGGGATACGCGAGGCGCTCTACTTTCGGCAGGAGCGCTATCTGTGGCTTACCATGCCCCTTGCCACGGAAGACCGCGACCTGCACCCCGAACACGAGGCGATCGCATCGGCGGCGATGGCTCTTGATGCTGAGGCAACGGCGGCGGCCATGGCGCGGCACCTGAACCGCAGCGCGGAGATCGTGCTGTCATCCTGCATCACGAATGGAGACCTGCTCATGCCAGACCTTGCACGGGCGCAGGCTGCCTGAACCCACCTGGACTCGGCGGTCCAGCAACTCGCACTCAAGCGTGGCGAAGAAGCTCTCGCACATGGCATTTCTTAGCTTGGCATGGACACGCGGCGCCCCATACGTCTCGCGCGAGCTGACATGGATCGTCCTCCCGGCCGCCCTCTTGCTTGTCGGCCTGCACGACCCAGTTGCCAATCGACTGCGCCGTTGGTTCGAACTCCCGGGCCAGGTCCTCCGGCGACCGTCCGGCACGGACAAGGTCGACCATCTGTCGGCGGAACTCAGGCGAGTGGGGTGGGCGTGTTTTGGGCATTTCAAAGCCTCCGCTGGTAAGCCTGAACGGCTCCACCAAACCGGGTCAACTTCAGATTCCACCTAGCGAGCCTGGACCGCTTATGATGTGTTTCACATACCGTCATCGCTAGGATCAGATCACGCCGCGTCGGGGCGAGCGGCGTTCGCGGGTTCTGACCTTTGCTCCGGAGGCGGCCACCATGACTAGCGGCACGGGACCATCGCAGGCATTCGCGTCGGGCAAGATGCTGGCGCAGGCCGCGGACGGCGTCGGCGTCATCACCTTCAACCAGCCCGAGAAGCGCAACGCCATGTCGGTCGAGATGTGGCACGGCTTCAGCCAGATCCTCGAACTGTGGCGCGGCGACCCGGCGGTGCGCGTGGTCGTGCTCACGGGGGCCGGCGACAAGGCGTTCGTGTCCGGCGCCGACATCAGCCAGTTCGAGAAAAGCCGCAGCAACGCCGACGCCCAGCGCGACTACGAGGC
>CAXSFF010001041.1:0-2077 GCA_964236035.1 uncultured Acetobacteraceae bacterium | reverse complement strand
GCCGTCGGGCTGCGGCAAGACCACGCTGCTGCGGCGTGCTGGTGCCCGCGTTCCGCCGCGCCACGGGCGCCGCCATCGTGCTGGACCCGATGCTGTCGGTGGACGGGATGCGCCGCGTCGTGTTGCCGCTGGTCCGGCTCCGTGTCATCGCCGGCGGCTTCATGACCGTCGTTCGACAACATCCCGGTTTCGCTGTTCCTGCGCGACGCCGCGACGGATATGCTGCCGGTCCGCATGTGGCAGGACCTGGAGGGCAAGTTGGACGTCACCATCGCCGCGCTGTCGGGCCTGCTGATCCTGTTCACCGTCACCCTGATGCTGGTGATGCAGCGCGTCGCCGGCCTGTCGCGGCGGCTGGCATGACGCTCGACGAGCTGAACACTGCGTCGGCGGCGGATTTCACGGCGGCGCTGGGCGCCGTGTTCGAGGACGCGCCGTGGGTGGCGGAGCACGCCGCCGCCGCGCGCCCGTTCGCCACGGTGGCGGCGCTGCACCGGGCGATGCTGGCGGCGGTGGAGACGGCGCCGCCGGAACGCGTGCTGGCGTTCCTGCGCGGTCACCCGGAGCTGGCGGGCGCGTCCGCCGCGGCGGGCACCATGGGCGGCGACTCGACGGCGGAGCAGGCGGCGCTGGGCCTGGACCGCCCGGCCGGCGAGGGCGCCGCCATCGCCGGGCTGAACGCCGCGTATGGCAGCCGCTTCGGCTTCCCGTTCATCCTGTGCGTGCGGCGGCACACGCGGGCGTCCGTGTTGTCGGAATTTCGCCGCCGTGTTGCGGCCGACCCGGCGGCGGAGCGGGCCGCCGCGCTGCGCGAGATCGGCTTCATCACCCGGCTGCGGCTGGTGGACCGCGTCACCGGCCCTGGCGCGCCCGTGGTGCATGGCTCCTTGACCACGCACGTGCTGGACACCGCGTTGGGCCGCCCCGGGCAAGGCATTCCCGTCGAGCTGTTCGAGATCGGCCAGCCGGCTCCGCTGGCGCGGATGACGACGGATGCGCAGGGCCGCACCGAATGCCCGCTGCTGTCCGGCGCGCCGCTGCGCATCGGCGTGTACGAGCTGCAGTTCAGCGTCGGCGGCTACCTGCGTGGCCGCCTGCCGGATGAACCGCCGTTCCTCGACCTGATCCCAATCCGCTTCGGCATCGCCGAGCCGGAGGCGCACTACCACATCCCGCTGCTGGTAAGCCCGGGCGCCTACTCGACCTACCGCGGCAGCTGACGCCAGACTTCCCCTCCCCTTGCGGGAGGAGCAACCGTTGGCAACACGGCACGTTCACCGACCATGCCCAAGCCCCGGCCCGCAGCGCGCGACACGTCGATCACCACCTACCGGGCGCGGCGGGACTTCAGCAGGACGGCGGAACCCGCGCCGGACGAGGTCACGACCGGATCGCAGGCGCTGATCTTCGTGGTGCAGAAGCACGACGCCACCCGCCTGCATTACGATTTCCGCCTGGAGCAGGGCGGCGTGCTGTGGAGCTGGGCGGTGCCGCGCGGCCCCTCGCTGGACCCGAAGGACAAGCGGCTGGCGGTGCACGTGGAGGACCATCCGCGCGAGTACGCGACCTTCGCCGGCACCATCCCGAAGGGGGAGTACGGCGGTGGCGTGGTCGAAATCTGGGACCATGGCACCTGGGAGCCGGTAGGCGACCCCGTGGCCGACCTGGCGCGCGGGGAAATGAAGTTCCGCCTGGCGGGCGAGCGGTTGCATGGGCAGTTCGTGCTGATCCGGCTCAAGCCGCGACCCAAGGAGCATGCGGAGAACTGGCTGCTGATCAAGGAACACGACGAATACGAGCGGCCCGGCGGCGACGTGGCCGCGATGGAGGCGGCGGACCCAAAACCAGCGCCGGTTGACGCCGCGCCCGCGCCCGGCGCAGTGCGGGGCACGTTGCCGAAGGCGCAGGCGCCGCAACTGGCGACCCTGGTGGAGGAGCCGCCAGCGGCCGGCTGGCTATGCGAGATCAAGTTCGATGGCTACCGCCTGATGGCGTTCAAGGATCATGGTGCCGTGCGGCTGATCACCCGCAACGGGCTGGACTGGACGCATCGCCTGGCCGGGGCCGCCGCCCGGGT
>CAXSFF010001040.1:0-2078 GCA_964236035.1 uncultured Acetobacteraceae bacterium | reverse complement strand
GGGGCAGGCTGGACTCCGCGCCCATAAGCTGCTCGGTGCCGTCGAGTTCACCGACCCCTTTGTCCGGTTCCGCCTGACTCGCTGGCTCTATGCCCTGTGCTGGACCGGCACCGACCGTCCCAGCGTGCTGTTCGACCGCGCGACGGCCTGGCTGGAGACGGGGAAGGTTCTGCTGCCGGGAGCATCGGCCCTTGAACGCCTGATCTCGCGCATCCGCGCCCGCGGGCTCTGGCGCACCCTTGCCCGCGACGTGACCCGCAAACAGCGCGGGCAGCTTGACGCCTTGCTGCTCGCCAGCGAGGGCGGGTGGCCCAGCCCGCTCGACCGAGTGCGTGACAGCCCGTACGCCTGACCTGGTCCAGCGCCGCCTTGGTGGCTATCCAGAACCGCATCCCGCTTGCCCGCGCGTGGGGCGGGGGCAACGTCGCCTCCGCGGATGGCCTTCGTTTCGTCGTGCCCGTCCGGACCATCCACTCCGGGCCAAACCCGCGCTACTTCGGCCAGGAGCGCGGGGTCACGTTCTACAACCTCGTGTCGGTCCAGTTCACCGGCCTGGGCGGCATCACCGTCCCCGGCACGCTTCGCGACAGCCTGACCCTGCTCTCGCTCGTGCTGGAGCAGCAAACGGAGCTGCATCCGACCGGGATCATGTCCGACACCGGAGCCTA
The DNA here is from genome assembly GCA_964236035.1 of uncultured Acetobacteraceae bacterium. Lineage (GTDB taxonomy): Bacteria > Pseudomonadota > Alphaproteobacteria > Acetobacterales > Acetobacteraceae > CAXSFF01. Next base: position 1,410 of record CAXSFF010001040.1, on the reverse strand, counting down.
CACCGACACGATCTTCGCGATCTTCCACCTCTTGGGCTTCCAGTTCAGCCCACGCCGGGCCGACATCGGCGGCACCCGGTTCTGGCGCGTGGACGGCAAGTCTGATTACGGCACCCTGGACGGCCTGGCCGCCCAGCGCGTCAACGTCGCATCATCATCCAGCACTGGGAGGATCTGTTGCGCCTGGCCGGCTCCCTCAAGCCCGGCACCGTGCAGGCCGCCGGGTTGATCCGCACTCTGCAAACCAAGGACTGCCCGACCAAGCTGGCCCGTGCGCTGGAGGAGCTGGGACGGCTCATCAAGACGCCCTACCTGCTCCGTTTCATCGACGACCCGGCCTTCAGGCGCCGCATCCTGGTGCAGCTCAACCGCCGCGAGGGCCGCCACCAGCTTGCCCGCACCGTGTTCCACGGCAAGCGCGGCGAACTGCGCCAGCGCTACCGCGAGGGCCAGGAGGACCAGCTCGGCGCCTTGGGCCTTGTGGTGAACGTCATCGTGCTGTGGAACACGATCTACATGGACGCGGCGCCGACCCAGCTCTGGGCCGAAGGCTTCGACTTTCGCACAGAGGACGTAGCCCGGCTGTCGCCGCTCGGCTTCGATCGCATCAACATGCTTGGCCGCTACGCCTTCATCCTGCCGGACGACATCGCACGCGGCGAACTCAGGCCCCTGCGCAATCCCGCTGCCAGCCACGACGAGGGCTGAAATGCACTTTCGTTTCCACCGCTACCGGAACCCCAAGAGCAAGTCTATCAGCTGAGCCGTGGTCCTTACCGGATGGATACGCGCAAACGCCCTGAACCCAAGCGAGGGGCCAGGTTACCTGGTAGCGCCCGATGTGGGGATTGCATTCAGTTTTCACCAGAGAGTCTACCCCAAGACAAAATGGCTGGATCTATAACGGCAATGGCAATCTATTTTTGCTGACATGATTGTGCCGTGAAGAGCCCAAGCTGACCCGACACGGCTACAACGTCCGCACCTTGTCCGAGAAGTTTAACGCCAAGCCGGCCGAGATCAAGCGGCTGCTGCGCGGCGAGCTGGAGGCGGCACGCACCCGCGAACTGACCGACGAGATGCTCGCCGCCGGCCTGCCGCTGCAATCCGGATCATTGGCGCGAATCGTGAGCACGCAGCCGCGATGTCGAGCAGCGATCACCAAGCGTGAGCATGGAAGCGCCTAGTGTGAGCACGGCGACCTGCCCGCGATCAGTCAATCCAAGCAGGATCCGGCGATGAAAGCAAGCATAGCCGTCGATAATGTCGAGCGGCTACACCTAGCTGCACTATCTGTCTGTGTCAGTGCACTAGTGGGCACCACGTCGTCAAGTCAAATCCAATTCGCCACGCCGCCATACTCTCACCTCATATTTGAACCAGGAGAGTGCCAACTCAGAGATACCTGGC
>CAXSFF010001039.1:0-2080 GCA_964236035.1 uncultured Acetobacteraceae bacterium | reverse complement strand
ACCGCGCCGACCCGGAGGCGATGTGGGAGCGGCTGCGCCCGCGCACCGGCAACCGCCGCATGTTGGGCGTATTGCGCGCCGCCGCCGCCTGGCGCGAGCGGGAGGCGCAGCGGGTGGACATCCCGCGCCAGCGCCTGGTGCGCGACGAGGCCCTGCTGGAGATCGCCGCCACCGCGCCCGACTCCGCCGAGGCGCTGGCCCGGTGCCGCGGCATCACCCGCGGCTTCGCCGAGGGCCGCAGCGGCGCCGGGCTGCTGGCGGCGATCGTCTCGGCGCAGGCGCTGGCGGAGGACGAGCTGCCGGAGGCGCAGAAAGGCCGCGAGGGGCCGAAGCCGTCGCCGGCCTTGGTGTCGCTGCTGAAGGTGCTGCTGGCGGCGAAATGCGAGAGCAACGACGTGGCGCCAAAGCTGGTCGCCTCCTCCGACGACATCGACCGCCTCGCCGCCGAGGACGAGCCCGACGTGCCGGCGCTGACGGGGTGGCGCCGCAGCGTGTTCGGCGAGGACGCGCTGGCGCTGAAGGCGGGCCGGGTCGCGCTGGGCGTCGAGGGCAAGCGCATCCGGCTCATCGCGGCGGACTGAACGGTGCGCGGCCCGCTGCTGATCCCGCTGATCGTGGCGTGCGCGCTGTTCATGGAGAACCTCGACTCCACCATCATCGCCACGGCGCTGCCGGCGATCGCGAGCGACATCGGCGCCAGCCCGATCCACCTGAAGCTCGGCGTCACCTCGTACCTGCTCAGCCTGGCGGTGTTCACCCCGGCCAGCGGCTGGATCGCCGACAAATACGGCGCGCGGCTGGTGTTCCGCCTGGCGATCGCCCTGTTCACGGTGGGGTCGGTGTGCTGCGGCCTGTCGACCTCGTTGGCGACGCTGGTGGCCGCCCGCGTGCTGCAAGGCATGGGCGGCGCCATGATGGTGCCGGTCGGACGGCTGATCGTGCTGCGCAGCGTGTCGCGGGCGGAGATGGTGTCGGCGCTGGCCTGGCTCACCATCCCCGGCACCATCGGCCCCATGCTCGGCCCCCCGGTCGGCGGCTTCATCACGACGTTCTTCCAGTGGCGCTACATCTTCTGGATCAACGTGCCGATCGGCGCGCTCGGCATCCTGCTGGCCACGCTGTACGTCCCGGACGTCCGCGCCGAGATCTCCCGCCGCTTCGACCCGGCGGGCTTCCTATTGACCGGCATCGGCCTGGCGACGCTGGTCACGGGCGCCACGTCGCTCGGCCTGGGCGTGGTGCCGCTATGGGCCGGGCTGCTGCTGGCCGCGGGCGGCGTCGGCTGCTTCTGGCTGTATGCGCGGCACGCCCGCCGGGTCGAGCATCCGCTGATCGACCTCACCCTGTTCCGCCTGGCCAGCTTCCGCGTCAGCATGACGGGCGGCTCGTTGTTCCGGGTCGGCATGGGGGCAAGCCCGTTCCTACTGCCGCTGCTGTTCCAGTACGGCTTCGGCCTGACCCCGTTTCATTCCGGGCTGCTGACCTTCGTCTCGGCGGTGGGGGCGATGGCGATGAAGTTCGTCGCCAAGCCGCTGCTGCGCCGGTTCGGCTTCCGCAACACGCTGATGGCCAGCGCCGTGCTGGCCGGCGCGTTGGTGGGGGTGCCGGCGCTGTTCACGGGGTCGACGCCCGAGGCCGTCATCCTGGCGGTGCTGTTCGTGTCCGGCTTCGTGCGCTCGCTGGAGTTCACCAGCGTCGGCGCGCTGGCCTATGCCGAGGTGGAGCCGGCGCGGATCAGCGCCGCGACCAGCATCGCCAGCGTGGCGCAGCCGGTGGCGCAGTCCGTCGGCGTCAGCATCGGCGCCATGGCGCTGGAGGCGTCGCTGGCCGCGCGCGGCGGCAGCGTATTGCAGACCGGCGACTTCGCTCCCGCGTTCCTGGTCGTGGGAGCGGTCGGCGCGATGACGGCGCTGTGGTTCCGCGCCCTGCCCAGCGACGCCGGCGCCGAGCTGAGCGGGCATGGCGGTATCACGGCGGAGCTGCCGCAGCCGGGTGGGACGCCGACCGCGGGGCAAGCGGCGGCGGCGCTGAAGCTGCGGGAGCGCGAGCCAGATTTGGCTTGATGGAGACTGAGCCCTCA
>CAXSFF010001038.1:0-2082 GCA_964236035.1 uncultured Acetobacteraceae bacterium | reverse complement strand
CGGCGTTGTGGAACGTCACTCGCTCGACCAACCCGGCCAGCGCCTCCACCGGCGGACCACGCTCGGCAGGCGAGGAAGCGGTGGGAGCGAGACATGGAATAATGACCATCTCCACGCCCTTTCATAGTGACGCAAGCTCGACATCGATCGCCGGCCTTGCGGTCGAGAATGGGGTAGATGCCATCACCGTCCATGGCAACCCATGCTTCGGGCCAGATCTGGCGGGCCGTATCGCCGTGATGCGTTCCAGCGCCGGTATGCACGAGACGCTAGCCGCCGGCGCCGACGCCAAGGCGGTCGCCGCGCCGATCCGGGAGCTGTTCACCCGGCTCGGGCCGCTGGCCGTCCCCGTACTGGTCATGGTGGCCGGGTTCCGCATGCCGGGCTACGTGTCGAGCGCGATGGCGTTCCCGCTGTTCAAGAGCCTGCACTACTCCAACTCGGACATCGCCACCGTCACCAAGGTGTTCGGCTTCTGGGTCGCGCTGGGCGGCACCTTCCTCGCGAGCTACGTGGTGCCGCGGATCGGCATGATGGCGAGCCTGCTGGCCGGCACCGTGTTCGCCTCCGCCTCGCACCTGGCCCTCGCCTACCTCGCCGCGCACGGCGACCATAACGGCGGCGAGTTCTGGACCTTCGCCACCGCCGTCAGCATCGACAGCTTCGCCTATGCCTTCGCCTCCATCGTGCTGATCACCTACATGTCCTCGCTGACCGCGACGGAGCACGCGGCGAGCCAGTATGCGCTGCTGACGTCGCTGTGCGCTTTTCCCGGCAGCCTGCTCGCGGGCGCCTCGGGCTTCTTCATCGAGAGCCTCGGCTTCGAATGGTTCTTCGTCGCGACGTCGCTGATCGGCGTGCCGGTGGCCTTCTCGTGCTGGTATGTCCAGCGCCTGCAGCAGCGCCATTCCCAAGGAGGCGCAGTGGCGCAAGCATCTTTCGGCAACGGTCCGGCGGCGTGAGGCAGGACGGCTCCACCGCCTCTCTCTACCCGGCCCACAACGCCTGGTCGAACCGCCGCGTCGCGCTACGCACCACGAGCGTTGCCGGCTGCGGCGCGGGTCTGGAGATCGGTGACTTGGTCCTTGCCCAGCACGCGCTTGGGAATGAATTGAAACAGCGCGTCGGATTGGTAGAGCAGAACGACGCGCGCATCCTCGCGCCAGCGCCGGTAATGTGGCCAAGGTGTGCGAGTGTCGCTGTTGAGCGTCGCCGCCCGCAGCCCCTGCGTGTCCCAAGTGACCGTTAGCTCCTCCTGCAAGTGCCGCTGCATGTTTCGATCATGAACCCGTGGCTACTCCATACCTCGTGCAGCTCGACGTGTTCGGGGTCGCCGCAAAATGGGCAGACGGGAATGGTCGCGTTGGCTACGTTGTCACTCGGCATAGCCGTCTTGCCGCCCGCTGCGGCGCAGCACTTCGCCGGTCACGAAGGCGCGCCGCTTGTCGCCCCAGGCGGCCTGCGCGCGGTCATACGCCTGTGCCAGCACGACACCATCATGGCCCATCAGGTCCAGGCGGATCGAAGGGCGATAGCCGGCGGATGCGGTCAGCAGCTCGATGAAGGTGTGGGATGCCGTGTGCTGCCGGCAGATCGCGTCCAAGGCAGGGGTGGGACGCGGCGCCGGGACGGTGCGGATGTCCGTCAGCCAAGGCTCCCTGCCCTGGCGCCTGGCCTCAGCGCCGGCCAGGCCGATCGCAGCGTTCTGGTCCATCCAGCCGCGGATTAGGACTGTGGCCATGCGTTTGAAGTTACCCTCTCGCGCAAAGCGGAACGTGACGATGTGAAGCGAAAGCGGCCCGTTCTGGACGCGACGGCGAGAACCGTGCCCTGTTCCTTCCGTCATCCGTGAGGCAGACGACACGGGGTAGGTTCGGGATATGTGTAAAAAGTGGTCATAGGGCTTGAGGCTTGACGGCCCGGGCGCGCTTGGTGATCTCGCCGATGATGCCGCGGCTGGCCCGGCCGGCAATCCTCTTCTGGATCGCGCGGATGCTGAGGTCGGTGGAGGTCGCAAGCGCCTCGACTTCGCTGACGACGCGCTGTGGCGTCGCGGGCCGCCCCAGATGCCTGCCGCGCGCT
>CAXSFF010001037.1:0-2085 GCA_964236035.1 uncultured Acetobacteraceae bacterium | reverse complement strand
AGGTGGCCGCCGACGCCAACACGGCGGGGACGATGTATCCGGACCAGTCGCTCTACCCGGTCGACTCGGTGCCCGAGGTGGTCCACCGGATCAACAACGCGCGGCGCCGGGCCGACCAGATCGCCCACATGGAGGGCGAGGGCGACACGACCGAGTGGATGGCGCCGATCGTGGCGGACGCGGAGGCCGGCTTCGGCGGCGCGCTTAACGCTTACGAGCTGATGCGCGCCATGATCGACGCGGGCGCCGCCGGCGTGCACTTCGAGGACCAGCTGGCCAGCGAGAAGAAGTGCGGCCATCTCGGCGGCAAGGTGCTGGTGCCGATGAGCCAGCACATCCGCACCCTGAACGCGGCCCGCCTGGCGGCCGACGTGGAGGGCGTCTCCACCGTGCTGCTGTGCCGCACCGACGCCGAGAGCGCGCAGCTGCTGACCACGGACGTGGACGAGCGTGATCGCCCGTTCCTGTCCGGCGAGCGCACCCCCGAGGGCTTCTTCCGCATCAAGCCCGGCGTCGGCAAGGACTACGCCATCGCCCGCGGCCTGGCCTACGCGCCGTACTCCGACCTGCTGTGGTGGGAGACGTCGGAGCCTGACCTCGACGACGCGCGCCGGTTCGCCGAGGCGGTGCACCGCGAGTTCCCGGGCAAGCTGTTGGCCTACAACTGCTCGCCGAGCTTCAACTGGAAGCGCAAGATGGGCGAGGCGCAGGCGGAGGCGTTCCAGCGCGAGATCGGCGCCATGGGCTACAAGTTCCAGTTCATCACCCTGGCGGGCTTCCACAGCCTGAACCACGGCATGTTCAAGCTGGCGCGCGGCTACAAGGCCCGCGGCATGGCGGCGTATTCCGAGCTGCAGCAGGCGGAGTTCGCCTCCGAGGCCAACGGCTACACGGCGATCCGCCACCAGCGCGAGGTGGGGGTGAGCTACTTCGACGCCATCGCGACGGCGGCGGCCGGCGGCCACAGCAGCACCACGGCGATGGCCCACAGCACGGAGACGGCGCAGTTCAAAGAGGCCGTCGCCGCCGAGTGATCCGCTACTGAAACCGACAACGAACAGGAGACCACCATGATGGACGGCTTTGACGAGGGCATGACCCACAACCACGACTGGGCAGCGAACACGCCGGACGCCGCCGAGCGCGCGCTGCACCCGCAGGTGGCGGACGCTGCGGCCGTGCCGACGCCGAGCAGCGTGCTGCACGACGACCTGATGGAGATCAGCCGCTAAGCCTTCGCCTGTCTGAGAAACGGCCCATCCGAGCGCTCGCCCGGGTGGGCCGCCTGCTTTGGCGCCGATGCGTCACACCGTCTTGGCTGCCTCGGCATGCTGGTGGGCCAGAAGATGAGCGACGGCATCGAGGCGCGGCTGTTTGGCCAGGCCGCGATGACGGCCCCAGCGGTGGCTGGCGGTCGACGAACCGCTGCCGCTGCTCAGCAGCGGCGACCGTAAGGCCGACGTGTCGGCGCTGACCCAGTAGATCAATGACTGCCTGGAACGCTGGATTCGAGCGCGTCCAGGATCGTGGCCTGGTTGCACTGGCGCTTCCCGAAACAGGCGGTCGCCGCACTGCGCCCGCCTCGCTGATGCAGCTTGCCGTTATTGCGAACCGCCGCTTGGCGGTGTGGCAATCCAGGGCCGCTCGACGAAAATTTGCCGCGCGGCCCTGGGTTGCTTCGTCGCAAGCGCTCCTCGCAATGACGGTTGAGAGGTCAGTCTCCCGCGCCGCTGGGGACGATTGCCGTATCCGCAACAATGTCCGACTGTCACGGACTTGCAATGGCGACGCCTGCTGCGATGATATAGCTTGAACACCGTTCAAATTGACGCTATGGTTTGAACGTTGTTCACAGACAAGGACCCGAGATCATGACGCTGCTCCGCTCCCGCCGCCTGCTGCCGCTGCTGGCGACGCAGACCCTTGGCGCCGTCAACGACAACCTGTTCAAGAACGCTCTTGTCGTGCTGGTGCTGTTCCATGCTGCGTCCGGCGGCTCGGAGCTGGTGGCGGCGGCCGGCGGCGTGTTCATCCTGCCCTACGTGCTGCTGTCCGCCACCGCCGGGCAGGTGGCCGACCGCTTCG
>CAXSFF010001036.1:0-2085 GCA_964236035.1 uncultured Acetobacteraceae bacterium | reverse complement strand
CCGCCTCGTTCGCCGCCATGTCGGTGCCGCCGACGTAGGCCGCCAGGCGGTGCGCCCGGTCGTGGAACGCCTCGTCGCGCAGCGTGCGGACGATGGCGGACACACCCGCGGTGTCCAGCTCGCCGTCGTCCACCATGCGGGTGATGGCCAGCGCCACGGACATGATGGCGTTGCCGAACGGGTCCTCCGCCGTCTGCGCCATGCGGCGGGTGACGAGGGCGAGGAGCTTGGCGGTGTCAGGGGCGGGATTGGCGTCCATGCTCGGAATGATGCACCGCACCCATGAGCGGTGCCAAGGGGCAAACCGTCAGCGTTGCGCCTCGCCCCGGCGCATGTCGTCGATGATGCGCAGCGCCTGGTCCCGCGGCGCCACAGCCCGGGTGATCGGGCGGCCGACCACGATGTAGTCCGCCCCGCGCGCGATCGCACCCGCTGGCGAGCCGACCCGGCGCTGGTCATCCGCCGGGTCGCCTTCCATGCGGATGCCTGGCGTGACCACCAGCAGATGCTCGTTGCCAGCTAGGCGGCGCAGCTCGTCCGGCTCGTCGGCGGCGGAGGCGATCACGCCCTGGCAGCCGGCGGCGGCGGCGGCGCGCACCCGCAGCGCCACCAGCTCCCGCGCCGACATCGTGTAGCCCATCGCCCGCAGCCCGGCGTCGTCGAGGCTGGTCAGCACGCTCACCGCCAGCACGCCGAGCGGGCTGCCTCGCGCGCCCTCGACGGCGGCACGCATGATCGCCGGGTCGCCGTGCACGGTGACGAAGCGGGCGCCGCGCCGCGCCACGGAAGCGACGCCGCGGCGCACGGTCTCGTCGATGTCGTACATCTTGGCGTCGAGGAACACCTGGTGGCCGCGGCCGATCAGCCCGTCGATCAAGGTGCCGGCATCCGGCTGGTACAACAGCCACATGCCGACCTTGTAGAACGAAACGGCTCCGTCCAGCGCATCGACCAGCCGCCAGGCCGCCGCCGCATCCGCCACGTCCAGCGCGACGATCAGGCGGCCCGGCAGCTCCTCCGGCACGGTCAATGCCCGGCGTTGGCCCCGGAGAAGTCGGGCGCCGCCAACCCGGATGCGGCCAACTGCTCCGACAGCGCCGCCTTCAGCCGCTCCAGCCCGGCGTCGCTGCTCGCCTCGGCGCGGGCCACCAGCACCGCCTGCGTGTTGGACGCGCGCAGCAACCACCAGCCGTCATCCGTCTGCACCCGCACGCCGTCGATGGCGGCGACCTTGGCGCCCGATTGCTGCAGCCGCCCGGCGACCTCCTCGATCACGCCGAACTTGCGGGTGTCGGGGCAGTCGAAGCGCAGCTCCGGCGTGTTGACCACCTGCGGCATCGCCTCGCGCACCGCCGACAGCTTGCCGTCCATGCGGGCGATGATGCCCAAGGTGCGGATGGCGGCGTACAGCGCGTCGTCGAAGCCGTACCAATGGTCGGCGAAGAACACGTGGCCGCTCATCTCGCCGGCCAGCGGCGACCCCGTTTCCGCCATCTTGGCCTTGATCAGCGAGTGTCCCGTCTTCCACATCAGCGGCTTGCCGCCGGCCGCGGCGACGGCGTCGAACAGCACTTGGCTCGCCTTCACGTCGGCGATGATGGTGGCGCCGGGATGCGCCTTCAGCACGTCGCGCGCCAGCACCACCAGCAGTTGGTCGCCGAACAGCATCGCCCCCGTGTCGTCCACCACGCCGATGCGGTCTGCATCGCCGTCAAACGCGATGCCGAGGTCGGCGTGCTGCTCACGCACGGCGGCGATCAGCTGCTCCAGGTTCTTCGGCACCGTCGGGTCCGGATGGTGCGCCGGGAAGTTGCCGTCGATCTCGCCGTTCAGCACGGTATGGCGGCCCGGCAGGCCCCGCACCAGGCGCCGCAGCACGTCGCCGGCGGCGGAGTTGCCGTTGTCCCACACCACGTTGAGGATGCGGTCGCCGCCGTCCCAGTCGCTCAGCAGCCGCTTGATGTAGTCGCTCGCCACGTCCACGTCCCGCTTACTGCCGGAGGCCTCGGCCACCACGTCGCCGGACGCGGCCATGACGCCCAACTGCTTGATCTGCTCGCCGAAGAACGGCTTGCGGCCCAGCAT
>CAXSFF010001035.1:0-2086 GCA_964236035.1 uncultured Acetobacteraceae bacterium | reverse complement strand
GATGCGGTCCAGTTTCAGGTGTAGGTCAGCCTCCGCCATCGCCCGCCTCCGGCATCCAGGATGCGCCAGCATACCGCACCAGCATGGTGCGACAACCACCGCGTGAGCGGTGACTTGGTCTGTAAGACCCTATTCCGCTTCCGATGTGCCTCCTACCCGCTTCCAATTCGCTCTTGTTCCGCTTCTTATTCGCTTCTAACCTGCTCCGGGGTGCGTCATGCACAAGGGACGGAGTGGCGCATCCAGGTGACGGAACGAGAACCCGATGATGCCGCCGACCCGGAATTTCGTGAGGTGGTCGCGGCTGCCCGCTTGCATTCAGGCGAGCCGGCAACCCGCAGGCATTCTCCGCTCTACGAATGGCTATGGGCGAGGTACACCGGCATGGCGCGAGAGCTGGACCCACCCCGAACCCCGAATTGGGCAGCCCTTGCCAAGAAGTTCGGGGCGCGCGGGATACTCGACGGCAAAGGCCAGGCTCCCCGGCCGGTCACGGTGCGCCAGACGTGGGCGAAGGTGAAGCAGGCCAAGGGAGTGGTCGCGTCCGGTGTGGTGCCACGGCGGAAAGGGACAAAACCTGCCGCTGGTCCCGAACGCCTTGCCGGGCAGCCGCAGCCTGCCTCCTCGGCGCCTGTCCATGCCACCCCGGCCGGCAACAACGGGATGCTTCCGTCTGGCATCGAACCACCCGAAGAGGAGGATTCCGAGTTCAAGTTCGAGTTCATGAGCGCGAAGGACTGGACCAAAGTAACCGACAAGGGAGATGAATGATGTCCGACACCAAAACCAGCAAGCCGGCCAAGCCCGCGATGTCGCTGTCTGCGATGTTCCAAGAGGGGCAGGAGGATGCCGCCAACGATTTCGATGTTGCGGGGTTGCCCCCGTCCCTTGCCCTGCCTGTTCGCAGCAAGCGCACCCTGCCCGTTCCCGACCTGACGGGGCTGGGCAAGGTGTGGGAGCTGATCGGACCCGGTGGCGCCGGCAAAACTGTCCTGGCGCGCTGGCTCGGTGGCGGCCTGACGGAACGCGGCATGGCGGATCAGGCGATCCTGGCCGCTCTCGACCCGGCGAACCGCACCCTGACGCACTTCTTTGACAAGGTGCAGCAGCCCCCCAGCTCGGACCCGGTGCAGACCACGGCCTGGCTGCGTAAGCTGCTGGGCTTCATCGCCAAACAGAAGGCCAACGCGGTCCTCGACTACGGCGGCAACAACGTGTCCAAAGTTCGGTTGGTGGATGCCGCGCCAACCATAGCGGACAGCATGGAACAGGACGGGGTGGCGCTGATCGCGGCCTACGTCCTCACGCCGCGGGTGGACGACCTGGCCTCCCTCGTCACCTTCGAGGCTCACGGCTTCCGCCCGCGCGCTACTGCGCTGGTCCTCAACCTGGGCCGCGCCGAAACCCCGGCCGCCTTCGATGCGCTGCGCCGGCAGTCGGCCTACAAGGCGGCGCTGGACCGTGGCGCCGTAGAGCTGTGGATGCCGGCGCTGGAACCGCAGAGCCTGGCTTTGCAAATCGAGCAGCAACGCTTGCAGTTCCACCATGCCCGGGACGGCGACGTGCCGGCGGGACGCAACGCATCTTACATCAGCGCCTTGGAGCGCGTGATGATCCGGGAGTGGATGACGCGCATGGATGAAGAGTTCGCCACCATTGACACTTGGCTGCCGTGGGCGAAGTCGTGAGCCTGCTGCCCCTCGCCCGGCGCTTAGCGGCGAACAAGGCCAGGGACAAAGCGGCTGGTGCTGCTGCCTCTGCGCCAGCGGAACCGGCTGCGCCAATGCCAGTCGTGCGCGATGCCGACGAGCTGGATGCATCGGTTGCGGGAGCGCAGTCCAAGCTGGCCCTAGCGGCTGCGAGCAAGGCCATGCGGCATGATCCTTACCAGCACGTCCTGACCGGGCTGTCGGACACTCTCGGGGTATTGCCGACAATGGCCCGGCGCTGGGATGCAGCAGTCCAGGACGTGATTGCCGCGCGCCACCCTCTGACGCCGGAGGAGCGCGCGGACCTGGCCCGCGCGCTGGTGGAAGCCACCAAGGACGGCGCCTATGAGGGAACCCGCAAGGAGGCAGCGCGCATG
>CAXSFF010001034.1:0-2099 GCA_964236035.1 uncultured Acetobacteraceae bacterium | reverse complement strand
TAGGCCGCGAGCAGCACGATGAACAGCGTCGATGCCGTGCGCTCGGCGAGCCGGGACAGACCCTGGACCACCGCCGCCTCCAGCACGCACGTGCTTCTCGGCAGGTCGGGCGGCTCGTGCAGCGGCGTGGCGGCCTCGCGGTCGTAGAGCCGTTCGTTCCAGTCCGGGGCGCCGGCCAGTTCGACTTGGTAGAAGTCGAGCGCGGCGTCGAGCGCGGGATCCGGGTCGCGGCGGGTCTGCCGGTCGAGCCACCGCTCGTAGGCCACGTCCGCGCGCGCAGCGGCCGCCTCGCCGCGGTACACCGACGCCGCGTGCCGCAGGATCAGGGGGAAGGTCACGCCATCGGCGGCGATGTGGTGCAGCAGCAGCAGCAGGATGCTGCGGTCGGGGGCGCACATGAGGATGTCCGCCCTGAACAGCCAGCCGCCGTAGAGGCGGAACCTGTGCCGCTCCGCGTCGGCTATGAACTCCGCGACTCGACGCTCGCGGATCTCCTCGGGCAGGCCCGAGAAGTCGTGCCGGTTCACGGCAAAGCCGGACGCGTCGTGGAGGGTCTGCCGTGCCTCCCTGCCCTGCCGGACGATACAGGTGCGCAGCGCGGGGTAGTGGGCGACTGTGGCTCGCAGGGCATGCTCAAGCCTATGTTGGTCGATGTCGCCGTCCAGGGTGGTGACGCCGAGCTGCGTCCACCGAGGGGTGCCGCGGCGAAGCGTCTCTGCGTGCCAAATCGGGATCTGCGCCGGCGACAGCTCCTTTGCGCCTTGCCAATGTTCTTGTTTTAACAGGTCTACAGGCCTAAAGCCGCTATCTGAGTGGTCTTTGGCAATAGTCCGATCTGTTACGTCGCGGGGATCCTGCAATAGCCTCTCCTGTCGCAAGGCATTTAGCTGGACGCCATCCTGAACGGCTCGCTTCGTCTGCTTCAAGCCGCCGGTGTGGGGCAGCTTAAATTTCCTTCAAGCCTACGCGAGACCACGCCGGGGTCATTAGCTGCTAAGGCGGAGCTTTACGGCACTTGTTTGAAAAGCGCTGTCACGAGCAGGCATGGTGAGAGCCGAATGAAGGAAGAAGCAATCAATCCCGCCGTAGCGTATCAATTAAAATATATTTATATGTAAAAAGATACTTAAATCATTTTAGATGCAACTCTTTATGGAAGAGCATCGCACCGAAGTCTAAGTTGTAGGACTGAGACGCGAGCCATAGATTGATACGAGTGATAGGTGATACAGCGTTCTGGATAAACCGGATCTGTCTGGCGGGAGTCTCTAACAATTGCGACCGCATCAAGACGAGTGGCCAGGAGGACCGACAGGATGGTACAGGCAAGCGTCTCGACGCGGCGCCCGCTTGAGGACACGACGCTTGAGGACGTTGCCAGGCTTCTTGGGAGGAGTTTTGCCGTCCGCGACGTCGTCAACGGCCCGGACGGGCTGACCGCCACCGTCGAGGACGACGTGTCGCACGACCATCTGCGGCAGGCGGTGGTGCAGGTGCTCCGGGTGGCCCGGCACCTGACCGAGGAGTGCGTGTTCTCCAGCGAGCCGACAGGCTGGCGGGGGAGCGACGCCCAGCCCGCCCTAGAGGCGTGCGGCGACGTGCAACGCCTCGGGCCGGGTCTGTTCGCGTTCAGCGGCGGCTTCTTGGAGGTCCGCGGCGCCTTAGACGCCCTGCTGATGCGGATTGCGGCGCGGCACGGCGCCAGGGAGTTGGCCTACCCGCCACTCTGGCCGATCCCGGTGCTGCGGGACATCAACTACTTCCACGACTTCCCCCAGCTCGCGATGGTCGCCGCGGGCGTCAGTACGGACTTCGCCTCGCGCAGCCGGTTCAGCGAGGCCTACCGCCGGGACTCCGGGTCGACAGCAATCGCCTGCACCGCCGAGAACGGCCTGGCGCCGGCGATCAACGCCCTCGCGCCAACCGTGTGCGACTGCTGCTACTGGCTGCTGCGCGGCCGTCGCGACGTCGCCGACCAGGTACTCACCGTCCACGGCCACGTGTTCCGCAACGAGGCCAGCGACAAGGGGTCGCTCGACCGGCTGAGCGCGTTTACCATGCGCGAAATCGTCACCGTCGGCACCGAGGCTTTCGTGCTG
>CAXSFF010001033.1:0-2099 GCA_964236035.1 uncultured Acetobacteraceae bacterium | reverse complement strand
GCAGCGCGGTCGCCTGCGTCGCGTAGGCGGTGAAGAAGTGCAGGAACAGCAGGCCAAGCCCCAGTGCCATCGCCAGCACGATGCCGATGGCCACGTCGCGATGCTGTAGCCGGTCGCCGAACAGCCCCATGCCGACGCCGCCGGCGACCGTGACCAACACCAGGCCCCACAATGGCGGCGCGCCGACCAGCACGGCCCCCGTAGCGCCGGTGAAGCCGACATGGGCGAGCGCGTGGCCAGCGAAGCTCTGCCCGCGCAGGACGAGGAAGAAGCCCACCAGCCCCGACACCACGGCCACGATGGCGGCGGCGAGGAAGGCGTTCACCATGAAGTCGTAGGCGAGCACTCTAAACGCTTCTCCCTCTCCCCTCGCGGGAGAGGGCCGGGGTGAGGGGGGGCAACGCGATTGGTGGTTGATGCGGCCACCCCTCCTCCCGGCCTCCTCCCGCCCGGTCTTCAAGCATCGGGGGAGGAGGAGCAGAGTCGGCGGCGATCACGAAGATGCGGCCTCGCACTTGCACCACGTCGATCGGCGAACCGAACAGGCGGGACAGCACGGGCCCCGTGATCACCTCCGCCACGGAACCCAGCGCCGCCTGGCCGCCACCCAGGTACAGCACGCGGTCGAGCGAGCCGAGCAACGGGTTGAGGTCGTGGGCGCTGAACAGCACCGTCAGGCCAAGCTCGCGCTGCAGCCGCCGCACCAGCTCCACCACGCCGTGCTGGTGGCGCTGGTCCAGCCCTGCCAGCGGCTCGTCCAGCAGCAGCAGTCGTGGTTGCCCGAGCAGCGCCTGCGCCAGCAGCACGCGCTGGCGCTCGCCGCCCGACAGCTCGCCCAGCCGCCGCGCTGCCAGCGCCGTGGCGCCGACCAGGTCGAGCGCGCGGTCGACATCGGCGGCGCCGGCGCGGCCCAGCACGGGCAGGCCCCAGCGGTGGCCGTTGGCGGCGGAGGCGACGAAGTCGCGCCCGCTCAGCCCGAGCCCGGCGGCGCTGCGCAACTGCGGCATGTAGCCCACGCGGACGTTGCCGCGCCCGGCCGGCTGCCCCAGCACGTGGATGCTGCCCGCAGCGGGCCGCAGTAGGCCGAGGATCGCCCGCATCACCGTGGTCTTGCCCGCGCCGTTCGGCCCCAGCACGCCGACGAACTCGCCGTCGGCGACGCAGAAATCGGCACTCGCCAGCACGGGCCTGCCACCCAGTGCGAGGGTGACGCCATCAAAGCCGACAGCGCTCATGCCGGGTGAGACAGGGCTTTGTCCAACGCGTCGAGCTGGTCCAGCATCCATTGCTGGTAGTCCGTGCCGGCCGGCTCCGTTTCGGTCACGCCGATCACGGCGACGCCGGACTGGCGCGCGATCCGCAGCAGGCGTTGGGCCGCATTGTTGGTGGCCTGGCTGTTGTAGATGAACAGCTTGACTCCGTGCTGCTTCAGGTCGCCCTCCATCGCGGCGATGTCGGACGCGCTCGGCTCGGTGTCGTTCATGACCGCCAACTGGAACCGCTCGTTGCGCATGTCGAGGCCCAGCGCCGCCGCCATCAGGCCGAACACCGGCTCGGTGGCGGTGACGGGCGTGCCGGCGTAGCGGGCCTTCAACGCGGCGATCCTGGCGTCGAGCGGCTTCAACGAGTCGAGGAAACGTTGCAGGCGTGCGGCGTAGTCGCCGGCGTGCGCCGGGTCGGCGGCGGCGAGCGCGCCGGACAAGGCGCGGGCATAGGCAGGCATGGCCGCCGGGTCGTACCAGAGATGCGGGTTGCTGCCGGGTTCGCGGTGCAGCAGGTCGGCGACGACGATGGCCTGTCGGTCGCCGCCGGCCGACGCGCCGAGCAGCTTGGCCATCCAGGGATCGTAGTCGACGCCGTTGTACACCACGATGCGCGCGCCCGCGAGCGAGCGCGCCACCGATGGGCTGGCCTCGAACAGATGCGGGTCCTGGTCGGGGTTGCTGAGGATGCTGGTCACTTGCGCCGCCGGCCCGGCGAGTTGCCGCGCCACGTCGCCATAGAAATTCTCCGCCGCCACGACGGCTAGCGGGGCGCCGTCCTTGGCCGCCGCCGGCAGCGCGAGCGCCACGGCCTCGACCCCGAGCAGCTTGTCGGCG
>CAXSFF010001032.1:0-2100 GCA_964236035.1 uncultured Acetobacteraceae bacterium | reverse complement strand
GGCACCGTATGGAGTAGGAAACCTTCGCTTGCCTCGGATACGAACGTCACATGCTTCGGCTGCGCTAGCCGTGTCTCGTAATGTTGCACGATCAGGGTGCCGGCGATCTGCTCCACATTGATGATGCCTAACCGCTTTTCAGCACCGATGATTCCCATAGCGTGATGACCTTTGGCGCACGCCATGTACTCCCTGTCGGTCATCGTGAAAACCCAATCGGCAAGGTTGAATGCGTCGCTGGTGACCGGAACCGGAACGGTGTGGGTGAACTCCATAGCACGCACTCCGTCTAGATGGTTTGGTGGAGGGGTTGGCTGCTGTTGATGAGCACGCTCTCGGTGGAAAGCACGAACTCGCAGGCGTGCAGGTCCAGGAACTTCGCCTCATCTGGCCGGATCGTTTCCATGTAGCTTTCGGAAGTGAATACGGCTTCCAGCCCAGCCACATCGTCGAACCAGAGTTCGGTGATGCCATCGAATGTGATTGGCGGCAGGCCGGGAATGGACGCCGGCACGGTGTGGCACTGGACGTAGCGCCGGACATGCTGACGCACCGCCGGCAGCGCGCAGAACAGCGGCGCGTGCCGCTCCCGGTGATAGGAGGTGAACTCGTCGTGGGACATCGACGGCTTGCGCCGCAGCAGGATGGTGAACTTAACCATGGCGCTCTCCTGATCAGCCGACATGAGTTGGACAGCACCGGCCAAATGCTTACACTGCACACATGGGGGCTTTGCTTACAGTGTCAACATTGGCGGGGAAAGGCTATCACCATGGGGAGTTGCGGACGGCGCTGGTCCGCGCAGCGCTCGGTCTGCTGGCGGAGAATGGCGCGGATGCGGTTTCACTGCGCGCCGTTGCGCGCCGTGTCGGCGTGTCGGCCATGGCCCCTTATCGGCACTACCCGGACAAGGAGGCGCTCCTCGCCGCAGTTGCGATGCAGGGCTTCGACGGCCTGCGCGCCGTGCTGCGCGCCGCTGACAACGCGGCCCCGGCAGGCCAGGCCCTCGTGGCGCAGGCCGTGGCCTATGTGCGCTATGCGCTGGAGAACCCGGCCCTGTTCCGGCTTATGTTCGGCCCCAAGCGTGTTCGGACGCACCCGGAGCTGACCGCAGCCGGCGACGCCGCCTATGCCGTGCTGGCGGCAAGGGTCGCAGCCGAAGCGCCGGCCGACGCCGACCGGGACGCTCGCGCCCTGGGCTGCTGGTCGCTGGTTCACGGCTTGGCGTCGCTGTTCCTGGACGACCGGGTCAGCGACAAGACGGCGGCACCGGATGGCGACATCACCCGCCGCGTCGCCAAAGCCATGCTGGGCGGTTAGGCAAGGTATTCAGGCTGGTCGATGTGGATGCCGCACAGCATACCTGTCCGGCAAACGAAGCCCGAGCAGCCGCCCAGCCGGCAGCGTCCTTCGTTGGACGTTCTGCTACAGAACCCCCAACTACCGAGAGCTGATCGCACTTGGCGCGTTGTGTTCCCGTCCTAAGCGGCCACGCGACTGTAAGCCGTCCCGCCCGGGGCGAGTAACGAAGAGGACATCATGAACAAGAGCAAGCCGTTCCGGATCGACATCAGCGCAGATCTCGTCGCCGACCTACGGCACCGCCTCGTACGGGCTCGCCTGCCCGACCAGCTCGAAGATGTCGGCAGCAGTCAGGGAACCGAGATCGAGTTGTTGCGCCGTGCCGCGTCGTACTGGGGCGATGGCTATGATTGGCGGCGCGAGGAGGTGCGCCTCAACCAGCTACCGCAATTCAAGGTCGAGATCGACGGGGTCGAGCTGCACTATGTCCACCTGCGTGCCGACGGCGCGACGCGGCTTCCGATCCTGTTGACGCATGGGTGGCCCGGCAGCTTCATCGAGTTCGCGCGGCTCGGTCCGATGTTGGCCGGACTGGACGATGCGGGCGGGCCGGCTTTTGATGTCGTCGTGCCCTCCTTGCCAGGCTACGGCTTCTCCGCGCGGCCGAACCGGACCGGCATGAACCTGCGCGCCATCGCCGCACTCTGGGTCCGGCTGATGACGTCGCTCGGCTATGATCGCTTCTTGGTCCAGGGCGGCGATTTCGGCGCCGCCGTCTCTACTTGGCTCGCCCATGAT
>CAXSFF010001031.1:0-2100 GCA_964236035.1 uncultured Acetobacteraceae bacterium | reverse complement strand
TCCTCTTGGATCGTTGGAATGGCAGCGGAGGGAGAGCCCAGCCTTGCTTCCTGACCGTCAATGCATGGGGCGGTTGGTATCAGACGTCGTATTTCTTCGCGAGCAGATGCAGGCCGGTGAGCAGGCCGATGCCGGCCGCCGTCCAGAATGCGGTGCGGTGCCGGTCGGTGAACATCTCCCAGCTCCTGCTCCGCGAGCGCGCATCGAAGCGGCCATGCGCGCTGTAGGCGCCGCGCACCGGCTCGTACAGGTTGGCGGGCGCGTCGGAGGCGAGAGTCTCGTCGGTGAGCTGGCCGCTGTAGCCGGCGGTGGCGAGGTAGCGGTCGATCAGCCCAGGCGCCACGCGGTTGGCCAGGATCGCCTGCACCGTGGGGTAGCCGACCCAGACCTCGCGGCGACGGTGCGTGGCGGCGAAGAAGATCGCGCGCGCCGGCACCTCGGGCTGGTAGATCGGCGCCACCGGCTTGGCGCGGCGGCCCATCTTGTTCATCGCCCAGTCGAACTGCGGCGTGTTCACCGCCGGCAGGTCCACCATGGTGAGATGGATGTCGAGCTTGTCGTGGATGATCTCCGAGCGCAGCGCGTCGGTGAAGCCGCGGATCGCGAACTTGGCGCCGCAGTAGATCGACTGCAGCGGCACCGAACGATAGCCCAGCGCGGAGCCCACGTTGACGATGGTGCCGCGGTTGCGCGGCGTCATCCGCCGCAGTGCCGCCATCGTGCCGTGCACCTGGCCGAGATAGGTCACTGCCGTGCCGCGCTGGAACTCCTTGGCGGTGAGTTTGGCCACCGGCGCGAACACTGTGGCCATCGCGACGTTCACCCAGACGTCAATCGGGCCCAGCTCGGCTTCCACTCGGTCGGCGGCGGCCTCCGCCGCCTCGTCATCGGCGACGTCGGTGGGAATCGGCAGGGCGCGCACGCCGTAGCGGCGGATCTCCGCGGCGGCTGCCTCCAGGCGATCCGGGTCACGCGACAGCAGGGCGACGTCGTAGCCCTTGCTCGCGAACTCCTCCACGGTGGCGCGGCCGACGCCGGCGCCGGCACCGGTAATCACGACGATCTTGGACACGCGGGTCTTCATCATGGCCTGGTTGCTGCCGAAAGCACGGCGTGAACTGGTCGAGCCCTATGCCGGGCAAGCGGCCTGCCGGATGATCCTGCAAACCGCATCGGCTCCGCCGTCTGCAAAGCGCATTGACACTACAGAAATGTCTGCCTTCAGGAAGTTGACGATGACCAACGGGTGCACTGCTTCTCATAGGCATCAGTTTGTCAGCGAAGCAACTCAGAGACTCGATTTTGGTTCCGGCCTACATGATTTTGCCGCGTGCCATGATACTGTGTTCTCGTTGCGTCAGCCAAATGTCGAGCAGCATATGGGGAAGCGTGAGCGCCGCAAGAGTCTGGATGGTCAGGGACAGCAGGCGCTCCGGCATTTGTCCGGGGTACAGCGGCCACAATGCAGCTCCGATCAACAATGTCAGACCTGTGAGTGGCAGCGCCAGGATCAACGCTTTCTGGTCATTGCAGACACGGCGTGCGCGCAGGGAGTTGCGGATGAGCGCAGCGGTATGTGTCGGCGCGTGCACGCAGACGAAGTAGATCGCGAAGGCGGCAAGCGGCGGCAGCACAAGGAAAATGCCGGCAAGCATACCCGGCACCACCAGCACGCGTTGCGCACCCCGACCAGCCATCAGGCCGACCCATGGAACGGCAAGCACCAACCAGCACAGGGAACCAACCCACGCCAGCCAGGCGGCTGTGCAAACGACACATGTGCGATGGTGGCGAGCACGGAGGCGGTTGTTGCGGGATGCAGCAGCACTGGCAAGGCGATCGGAAGGCCGCCTCGGATCAACGCCTCGAGCATGGTAGCGGCCGGCGCGTCTTCCGAGTAACTTTGTTGGATTTCAGAATGGGGCGGCAACGTTTTCCGTTCTTGCTTGTCACTGCTCTGCTACCTCGCCTGTCGGCAAGGATCGGGTGTCTTCTATCCTGGTCTACTCGCGTGCAGCCGGCAGCCGTACCTGGACGCGGCATCCCGCCTGCGGCACGAAGCGGACGGAGCCGCCGTGGCTGCGCACCACCTCGGACACG
>CAXSFF010001030.1:0-2104 GCA_964236035.1 uncultured Acetobacteraceae bacterium | reverse complement strand
GTCGGCGAAATCGAGCGAGACGTAGCTCAATCCCGTCAACCCCTGCGGCGCGATGCGGGCGCGGACGCCCTGCCTGACCAGCGCCTCGATCGCCGGCAGCCGGCCGATGCGGGCCGGGTCGACCTCGAAGCGCACCAGCACGGTGCGGTAGTCGCCGCCCTCGTCGATCGCGTCACCTTGCGCCTTGCCGTACTCGGCGGCGGCCAGCGCGATCTGCGTCACCTGGCCGATGCCGACGCCGCGGTACTTCACCGCCGCCCCGACATCCAGCCCCTGCACGCTGTCGGCGAAATACGTCTCCAGCAGCAGGCCGTTGCGGATCGACGTGCTGCTGAGATACAGCACGGCGCCCACCAGCAGGGCGACACCCAGCAGCAGCAAGGCGCCGACGCGGAGATACGTGCCGCGCATCAGGCGGCCTGGCGGTGGAAGAACGCCCGCACCACGGGGCTGTCGCTGCTCTCGGCCAGGCGCTTCGGCTCCCCCAGCGCCACCACGCCCTTGGCCGCGCGGTCGAGCATCACGCAGCGGTCGGCGATCGCCATGATCGAGGCCAGCTCGTGCGTGACCACGACGAATGTGGCGCCGAGCGTGTCGCGCAATTGCAGGATCAGCCGGTCCAGCCCGGCCGACGTCACGGGGTCGAGCCCGGCCGAAGGCTCGTCCAGGAACAGCAGCGGCGGGTCGAGCGCCAACGCCCGCGCGATGCCGGCGCGCTTGACCATGCCGCCCGACAGCTCCGCCGGCTGCAGCGAGGCCGCGTCCGCCAGCCCGACCTGCGCCAGCTTGACGCGGGCGATGGCGGCGCAGGCGGCGGCCGGCAGGCTGGTCAGCCGCTGCAACGGCAGCATCACGTTCTCCAGCAAGGTGAGCGAGCCGAACAACGCGCCGGACTGGAACATGACGCCGATCTGCCGGCGGACGGCGTCGCGCTCGCGGCTGATGTTCAGGCCCAGGATCTCGGCGGTTCCCGCGGTCGGCGGCAACAGGCCGATCAACTGCCGCATCAGCGTCGACTTGCCGCCGCCGGACGCGCCGAGGATGGCGAACACCTCGCGCCGCCGCACGTCGAAGCTGACGCCCTCGAACACCACTTGGCCGCCGAAGCTCTGGCCCAGCCCGTCGGCGCGCACGGCCCAGATCGGCGTGTGAAGGCCCGTCACACGCCGATCCGGTAGAACACCACGGCGAACACGCCGTCCAGCACGATGGTGGCGACGATGCCGCCCACCACAGCCCCCGTCGCCGACAGCCCGACGGCGCGCGGGCCGATGCCGGCGCCCAGGCCGGCGCGGCAGCCGACCGCCGCCACGACGGCGCCGAAGCACAGCGCCTTGAACAGCCCGCTCCAGAAGTCATGCAGCCGCACCGAGCGCAGCAACTGCGCCGAGACGGTCGCCGGGGCGAAGCCGAACGCCAGCATCACCGTCAGCATGCCGAGCAGCCCGGCCAGCTCCAGCAGCACGGTCAGCACGGGCATCACCAGCACGGCGGCGGCCATGCGCGGCAGCACCAGGGCGGTCATCGGCTGGATGCCCATGGTCTCCAGCGCCGCCAGCTCCTCGTTGACCTTCATGGTGCCGAGTTCGGCGGCGAACGCCGATCCCGTGCGCCCGGCCAGGATCACCGAGGCCAGCAACGGACCCAGTTCGCGCAGCAGCGACAGCGCCACCAGGTTGACGACGAACAGGTCGGCGCCGAACCGCCGCAGCGGCACCGAGGACTGGAACGCCAGGATCAGCCCCATCAGGTAGCCCAGCAGCAGCACCAGCGGGATGGCGCGGAAACCGGCCTCGTCCACCAGCCGCGCCAGGTCGGACAGCCGCAACTGCCGCCGCCGCCGGCCCGCCGTGAGCAGCGCCACGGCACCCTCGCCGACGAACGCCACGGCGTCGCCAGCCGCGGCCAGCACGCCGGCGGCGGCCTGACGCAGCGACCCGGGCCGGCGCGCAGACGGCGCGGCGACTGGCAGCGCGCCGACCTGGTCCATCAGCGTGGACAGTTCCGGCGAGGCGTGCAGCAGGCTGGCCTGGCCATGCCGCGCCAGCATCTGGCCCAGCAGCACGGCGCCCGCCGTGTCGCATGGCCCGGCGTCCGCCAGGTC
>CAXSFF010001029.1:0-2105 GCA_964236035.1 uncultured Acetobacteraceae bacterium | reverse complement strand
ACAGGACGCAGGCGACGAACACGGCGCCGACGAACAGCTGCCAATGCACGGTGTAGAGCGACACCAGGTTCTCCAGCAGCAGGAACACGCCGGCGCCGATGAACGGCCCGAAGAACGTGCCCATGCCGCCGAGCAGCGCCATCATCACCGCCTGCCCCGAGGTCTGGTAGCTCAACGTCTCGATCGGCACCGTGCCCAGGTGCAGCGCCTGCATCGCGCCGGCCAGGCCGCAGAACGCGCCGGACAGCACGAAGGCCAGCCACCGGGTCGTGCGCACGTCGAAGCCGCAGGCGCGGGCGCGGGCGTCGTTCTCGCGCACCGCCTCCATCACCGCGCCGAACGGCGAGGCCAGGATGCGGCTCAGCACGAACAGCGCCGCGATGACGAAGGCGGCGACCACGTAGTAGCGCGTGGCCGGGTCGAGGAAATCGAGCCGCAGGCCGGGCAGGTCGATGGCCGTCAGCTCGACGCCGCGCAGACCGTTCTCGCCGCCGGTCCAGCCGACCGCCTGGTAGGCGATGAAGTAGACGCATTGCGAAAGCGCCAGCGTCACCATGGCGAAATAGATGCCGCGGGTGCGGATGGCGAGGCCGCCCATGATCGCCGCCAGCGCCATCCCCGCCGCCACCGCGCCGATCACGCCGAGCCACCAGGGCAGGCCGAACCGGATCATGACGATGCCGCAGGCGTAGGCGCCGCCGCCGAACAGCGCCGCGTGCCCGAACGACAGCAGGCCGAGGTAGCCGTACAGCATGTTGAAGCCAAGCGCGAACAGGCCGTAGATCAGGATGTTCACCGCGATTGCCTTGAACGGCAGCAACAGCGGCAACACCAGCAGGAACATCGCCGCCAGCAGCACCCGGTGGCGCACCGCCAGCGCGTACCAGTTGGTCCGCGGCGCGGGTGCCGCGATGACGGCGGGGCGGCTCAACTCATCAGCCCGGCGCGGCCGAAGAAGCCCTGCGGCCGCACCAGCAGCACCACCGCCATCAGGGCGAAGATCGCCACCTGCGCCATCTCCGGCGCGAACAGCGACGTCATGCTGACCACCACGCCCACCAGCAGCCCGGCCAGCACGGCGCCCACCAGAGAACCCATGCCGCCGACCACGGTGACGACGAAGGCGATGGCCAGCACGGATTCGCCCATCTCCGGGCTGGCGCCCTGCAACGGCGCCGCCAGCAGCCCGGCGAACCCCGCCAGCCCCGTGCCGATGCCGAACACCACCAGCCAGACGCGGCCAACGTCGATGCCGAGAATGCGCACGATCTGCGGGTCGCGCGCGCCGGCGCGTATGATCAGGCCGTATGACGTGCGTTCAAGGAACAGCCACAGCCCGACCAGCACGACGGCGGTGGCGGCGATGACGAACAGGCGGTAGGTCGGGAAATAGCCGACGCCGATGTCGGTGGCGCCGATCAGCGCGTCGGGCTGCTCGAATGGCAGGCTGGTGGTGCCGTAGCCGATCCGCACCGCCTCGATCATCATGTACGACAGGCCGAACGTCAGCAGCAGCGGGTAGTCGATGCCGCGGCCGTACAGCGGGCGGATCAGGAAGCGCTCGACCAGCAGCCCAAGCATGCCGACCGCGATCGGCACGAAGAACAGGCACACCCAGAAGTTGCCGCCAAGGCCAAGCACCGTCACGGCGGCATAGGCGCCCAGCATGTAGAACGCGCCATGGGCGAAGTTCACCACCGTCAACATGCCGAACAGCAGCGACATGCCGAGCGCCACCAGCACGTAGATCGCCCCCAGCGCCAACCCGGCGAACAGTTGCAGCAGCACCAGGTCGAGAGTGATACCCTCGAACATCAGGCGTGCCCTTCGTCCTTGCACGCCGTCAGCAGTTCGTCGTTCGCCGGCGTCGCCGACAGCACGTTGAACACGTCGGACGGGTTGGCCATGTCCTTCGACTTGCTCTCGATGACGAACACCGACTGCATCGATTGGTGGTCGCAGGCACGGTACTGCTGCGGGCCTTTGTAGAAATCGTATTTCAGCTCGGCCAAGGCATCAATGACCTTCTCGGTCTCCGTGGTGCCGGACTGCTTGACGGCGGCCAGCACGGTGCGCACGCCGCCGTAGCCGAGCGCGCCGTAATC
>CAXSFF010001028.1:0-2106 GCA_964236035.1 uncultured Acetobacteraceae bacterium | reverse complement strand
CACGCCGACCAGATCCGCGGCGAGGCGCTGCCGTCCTGGCTGGACTGGATGCCGAAGATGCCGTTCGACCAGATGGCGCGCCACTCGATGGATTTCTGGTTGTCGAGCGAGGACCTGCCGCATCCGGAAAACCGCATCTTCTACGACGGCGGCCGCGTGCGGCTGGATGTCACGGAAGGCAACATGGAGGCGCATCACCGGCTCAAGAAGAAGCTGGAAGCGATCATGAACAACGCCGGGTCGCACCCGCTCATGCTGGAGCGCAACCTGTATCTCGGCAAGGACATCCCGATCGGCGGCACCGCGCACCAGGCCGGCACGGCACGGTTCGGGACGGACCCGGCGAGTTCGGTGCTCGACCTGAACTGCAAGGCGCACGAGGTGGACAACCTCTACGTCACCGACGCCAGCTTCTTCCCGTCGATCGGCGCGGTGAACCCGACGCTGACGATCATCGCCAACGCGTTGCGGGTGGCCGAACACATCCGGGTGCGGCTCGGCGCATGACGGCGGCTTCCCTGGTCGAGTTGGGCGTGCGCTACCTGCTGGTGATCCTGTTCTTCCCATTCAGCGCGCTCGACAAGATCATCAACTTCAAGGGCGCCGTGGGGCAGGCGCGGCAGGTGGTGTCGGCGCCGGGATGGGCGGCGGCGCTGATCCTGATCGGCCTGGCGGTGGAAATCTTCATGCCGCTCGGCATCCTGACGGGGACTGCCGACCGCCTCGCCGCCTTCGTCATGGCCGGCTACTGCGGCGTCACCGCCTTGCTGTGGAAGCAGTTCTGGCGGCCCGGCGACTTCTGGCGCGCGGGCGACAGCAAGGGCCGTGACCTGTTCTGGGACTTCCTGAAGAACCTCGCGCTGGCAGGCGGCTTCCTGTTGATCACCTTCGGCACCGCTGACCGCAGCGTGGCAAGCTTCCTGGCTGACCCGCTGGGATCGACGCATCCTTATGACATCGGCCATGGACGGTTTTGAACTCGTCGATCCGCTGTTCAAAGGCTACGTGCTGCCAAACGCGCCGTTGGTGACCCTGGGCGAGGGCTACGCCTGGCTGGAAGGCCCCGTGTGGTTCGGTGACCAGGATTGCCTGCTGGTCAGCGACCTGCCGAATGATCGCATCCTGCGTTGGGCGGCATCTGGTGGCGTGTCGGTGTTCCGGCAGCCATCGGGGTTCGCCAACGGTCATGCCAGGGATCGCGAGGGCCGTTTGATCGGCTGCTCGCATGCCGGGCGATGCGTCACCCGCACCGAGCTGGATGGGCGGATCACCGTGCTGGCGAAGCGTTACCAAGGCCGCCGGCTCAACGCGCCGAACGACGTGGTGGTCAAGTCGGACGGCACGATCTGGTTCAGCGATCCGCACTACGGCATCAACACCGATTACGAGGGCGGCAAGCAGGTTCCTGAACTGCCGCCGACGCTGTACCGCCTGGACCCGGCGGATGGCAGCCTGTCCGTGGTGGCCGACGACTTCCAAGGTCCCAACGGCCTGTGCTTCTCCCCCGACGAACGCCGGCTCTATGTGTCGGAGACAGGGCCGCAATTCGTCGAAAGTCCCGTGCAGCACATCCGGGTCTTCGATCTGGCGGACGATGGAAGCAAGCTGCTGGATGGCCGGGTGTTCCACACCATTTCACCGGGCTATGCCGACGGGATGCGATGTGACCAGCACGGCAACGTGTGGAGCAGCGCCGCCGACGGGGTGCATTGCATCGACCCGGCGGGAGCCTTGCTCGGCAAGATCCTGGTGCCGCATACCGTCGCCAACCTGGCCTTCGGCGGCCGCAACCGCAGCCAGTTGTTCCTGTGCGGCTCGCACACGCTGTATTCCATCTACACCAACGTGCGCGGCGCCGGGCTGCCATGACCGTCCGCCGGCTGCTGCGCATCAGCCTCAACGTTGCCGACCTGACGCGGGCGCAGATGTTCTATGAACAGGCGCTCGGATTCACCGCCATAGGCCAGGCCTATGATTTTGATACGGCTGCCACAACCCTGCTCGACGTGCAGCGTGCTCGCTGCGTGCGCCTGCGCCTGGGAAGGCAGGAGATCGAGCTGGTCGCGACCGAGCCGGGCGGCCACAGCTACCCTGCGGACAGCACCA
>CAXSFF010001027.1:0-2108 GCA_964236035.1 uncultured Acetobacteraceae bacterium | reverse complement strand
GCGCGACCTCGCCGACGCGCTGGCCCGCGCCGTGCGGGAGGCGCTGGCGGCGCATGACGGCGACGTGCTGGCGTTCCTGCCCGGCATGGCCGAAATCCGCCGCGCGCAATCCGGGCTGGAGGGATGCGGCGCCGTCGTGCTGCCGCTGCACGGCGACCTGCCGCCGGCCGAGCAGGAGCGCGCGCTCACCCCGGCGGCCGGGCGGCGGGTGGTGCTCGCCACCTCGATCGCGGAGACGTCGCTGACGGTGCCCGGGGTGCGCGTCGTGGTGGACGGCGGCTGGCGGCGCTCGCCGGTGCTGGACCCGGGCACGGGGCTGACCCGGCTCGCCACCCTGCGCATCAGCCGCGCCGCCGCCGACCAGCGCACCGGGCGCGCCGGGCGCGAGGGCCCCGGCGTCGCCATCCGCCTGTGGTCGGAGGCGCTGCACCGCGGCCTGCCCGCGTTCGACCGGCCGGAAATCCTGGAAGCCGAATTGTCCGGGCTGCTGCTCGACTGCCTGGCCTGGGGCACGGCGCCGGAGGAATTGCCTTTCCCCGATCCGCCCCCCGCCGGGGCGCTGGCGGCGGCGCGCGCCTTATTGATGGACCTCGGCGCGATCGACCCCGCCATTACAAGCATGGGTCGCCGCATGGCGCAGCTAGGTGCGCACCCCCGTCTCGCCGCCATGATGCTGGCCGCCGCCGACCCGGCGGAGCAGGCGCTCGCCGCCGACTTGGCCGCTCTGCTGGAGGAGCGCGACCCGCTGTCCCGCGACGCGACCGCGGACGTGGCGCTGCGGCTCGACGCGCTAGCTAGGCGCGGCGATGCAGACCGTGGCGCCATCGCCCGCATCCGCAAGGCCGCCGGGCAGTACCGCCGCCGCCTCGGCGTCACGGCAGACGCGGCGGGCGATCCGGGGCCGTTGCTGGCCGCCGCCTTCCCCGACCGCATCGCCCAGGGCCGCGGCGAGCCCGGGTCGTTCCGCCTGTCCGGCGGCGGCGGCGCGCGGCTGCCGGCGACCGACCCGCTGGCGCGCGCGCCGTTGCTGGCGGTGGGGTCGCTCGACCTGAAGGCGTCGGCCCGCATCCGCCTGGCCGCCCCGCTGCAACTGGGCGACCTGCCGCCCGCCCGCATCACGGAAACGGTGGAGACGGGGTTCGATCCCGTCGCCGGCACCGTGCTGTCGCGCCGCCGCCGCCGGCTGGGCGCGCTGGTGCTCGACGACCGCACCCTGCCCGCCGACCCGGCCGCCACCGCCGTCACCCTGGCCAACGCCATCGCCAGGCAGCTCACCGCGCTGGACTGGACCGATGCCGCCCGGCAGGTGCAGGCCCGCGCCGCGCATCTGCACGCCGTCGAACCGGATTTCCCCGACCTGTCGGACGCGGCGCTGGCCGGTTCCGTGCAGGATTGGCTGATGCCGCACCTGGTCGGGGTGTCGCGGCTGGCGGACGCGGCCAAGCTCGACCTGCACGCGATCCTGCGCGGCTGGCTGGGCCGGCAGGCGGCGGGGCGGCTCGACCGCGACCTGCCGGCGCAACTGGCGCTTCCGCATGGCATGGCCACGATCGACTACACCCAGCCGGTGCCGCTGGCCTCGGCGCGGGCGCAGGCGTTCTACGGCCAAGTGACCACGCCGCAGCTGCTCGGCGGCCGGGTCCGGCTGCAGTTCGCCCTGCTGTCCCCCGCCGGCCGCCCCGTGGCGATCACCGCCGACCTGGCCGGGTTCTGGCGCGGTGCCTGGGCCGATGTGCGGCGGGACATGCGCGGGCGCTACCCGCGGCATGACTGGCCGGAATCGCCGCAATAAGCCGCCTGGCAGGGCCATGTGATCGACGATTGCACCCTTGAAGATGGCGCATCCCTTGTTGATGGCCGCGGGAACCGCCATGGTTCGGCTTTGTTCCCGCCTGCAACCTGGATTTACCGTCGATGAACCGCCCGGTCTGCCTCGCCCTCGCGCTGGTGCTGTGCGGCTGCACGGCGAACGCCCAAAGCGGCCCGCAGAGCGGCGCGGCGTTGCGCAACGCGCTGCCGAGCTTCGCCCCGCTGGTGAAACGCGTGGTGCCGTCGGTGGTGAACATCGCCGTGACCGAGAACGTCGGCGGCGGCGACGTCCCCGTGCC
>CAXSFF010001026.1:0-2116 GCA_964236035.1 uncultured Acetobacteraceae bacterium | reverse complement strand
GCTGTCGAGGATGCCGGCCCCGTAGGCGCCCAGCCCGACCAGGAAGGTGGGGCCGAAGTTCACCTCGCCGGCGAAGCCGAACAGCAGGTCCCACGACATCGCGAACACGCCGAAATAGAACCCCAGCGTCAGCAGCCCCAGCACGTAGCCGGATGCGCCGAGCGGCAGCAACGCCGTCACCGCCAGCGTCAGCAACGCCATCCAGAACAGCCGCGACCGGTGCATCAGCGCCGCCCCAGCAGGCCTTGCGGCCGCAGGTAGACCACGACCACCAGCAGCACCAAGGACGGGATGATGCGCAGCGAGGGCGACACCAGGTACGCCGTCACCGTCTCCAGGTAGCCTACCGCGTACGCCGCCACCAGCGACCCGGCGACGCTGCCCAGCCCGCCCAGCACCACGATCGCGAACGCCGACGCCGTCAGCGTGCCGGCATTGGCCGACGACACGCCGAGGAACGCGCCCAGCAGCACCCCCGCCGCGCCGGCCAGCACGCCGTAAATCGCCCATACCAGCAGGTAGATGCGCCCCAGCTCGAACCCCAGCAACGTCAGGCCGCGCGGGTTGATCGACGCCGCCAGCAACGCGCGCCCGACGCGGGTGCGGTTGATCAGCAGCCACAACCCGCCGATCGCCGCCCAGCACAGCGCCGCCGTCAGGATTTCGTTGGTGGGCACCCGCACGGTGCCGAGCAGCGTCACCCCGGCGATCAGCGGGCGCACCGTGTGCGGGCTGGTGGTGGTGAAATACGCCACCGCCTCCTCCAGCATGATGCCCCACAGCAGGGTGCCGGTGAGCACGAATATCTCCTTCTCCGAGCCCGGGATCGCCGGCGAGCGCTGGATCGGGCGCACCACCAGCAGGTAGGTGGCGAACGCCGTGGCCAGGCCGGCGAGCAGCCCCGCCAACGCGCCGCCGTACGCGCCGGCGCGGTCCGCCATCAGCCACGCGACCACGGCGGCAACCAGCAGGGTGCTGCCATGCGCCAGGTTCAGCACGCCCGACACCCCGAACATCAGGGTGAAGCCGACCGCCCCCAGCCCGTACAGCGCGCTGATGGCGAAGCCGTCCACCAGGATTTGCAGCGCCAGCATGGCGTGTCCGCTAGTTCGCGACCTTCACGAAGCCGGGGAATCGCAGCGTTCCCGTGGCGACGGCGGCGGGCCAGACCACCACCTGCTTGCCGTCCTGCCACTGCGCGACCAGGCCGCTGATGGTGTCCTTGCCGTATTTCAGCGCGTGGGTGAACGGCTCGTCGCGGCCATAGAACTGCACCCGGCCGATGGTGCCGACCCAGTCCGTCGCCTCCAGCTGCGCCACCATCTTGTCCGGGTCGGTGCCGCCGGCGCGGCGGATGGCGTCGGTGATCAGGTAGACGTCGTCGTAGGCGCCGTAGCCGGCATACGCCGGGCTGATGCCGAACCGCTTGCCGTAGGCGAGGCCGAACGGGACCGTCCGCGGCGTGGTGGCGACGGTGTCGATGGCGGCGAGCTGGAACGCCACGCCGTCGGCAGCGCCGTTGGTGTCCTTCCAGAACGTGGTCGAGGTTGCCTGCGACGCGACGCCGAACATCGGCACCGGCACCTGCTGGTTGGCCCATTGCACGGTCGGCTGCACGCCGACATGGGCCAGCCCCGTGATGATCACGTCGGGCTTGCGCCCCTCGATGCCGTTGAAGATCGGCGTGAAGTCGGTGGTGTCCGGCGACATCCGCACATGGTCCGTCACCTTCAAGCCCGCAGTCGGCAGGCACGCCTGGTAGCCGGCGTCGAGCGGCCCCGTCCAGGCGGCGTCCTCGCTCATGATCACCGCCGTATGCATGTGCAGCTTGCTGTCGGCCAGCAGGTCTTTGGCCGCGTCGCACACCGACTGCGCCAGGAAGGTCGAGGTCAGGTAGCCGTGGAAGAAGTACTTCAGGTGGTCGTAGTCGGCGTGGATGCGCTTGGAGATGTCGTCGCTGGCGGCGCCCGGGGTGATGGTCGGGATCTTCAGCCGCCCGGCCCACGGCTCCAGCGCCAGGGCGACCTCGCTGGTGTAGCTGGCGATCACGGCAACCACGTGGTCCTGGTTGGCGGCGCGCTGGAAGGCGCGCACGGCGTCGGCGGCGGAGTTGTGG
>CAXSFF010001025.1:0-2116 GCA_964236035.1 uncultured Acetobacteraceae bacterium | reverse complement strand
GGGCCCGGCCTGATGGAAGGGCTCGACATGGCCGACTTTGACATCGCGGTCGACCTCAACCTGCGGACAGTCCTGGTCACGACGAACACTGCGATCCCGCATTTGCGAGGACGCGCCGGCGCGAGCCTGCTCTACACCTCCTCGGTGTCGGGCATCATCGGTTCGCCGTTCAGTCCGGTGTATTCGGCCGTGAAGTTCGGCGTGGTCGGCCTGGTCCGCTCGCTCGCCAAGCGGCTCGC
The DNA here is from genome assembly GCA_964236035.1 of uncultured Acetobacteraceae bacterium. Taxonomy (GTDB): domain Bacteria; phylum Pseudomonadota; class Alphaproteobacteria; order Acetobacterales; family Acetobacteraceae; genus CAXSFF01. The sequence goes on along the minus strand of CAXSFF010001025.1, from coordinate 1,877 downwards.
CCCGGACGGCATCCGGGTGAACGCGGTCTGCCCGGGAACCACCGACACGCCGATGCTGCGGAGCTTCGTCGCGCGGCCCGACGTCAAGTCGCACGGCAACCAGGACGCCGAGGCGCTGGTCGCGGAGCACGAAAAGCGCAATCCGTTCGGCCGCGCCGCGCGCCCCGAGGAGGTCGCCAACGCGGCCCTGTTCCTGGTCTCGGACGAGGCGTCCTATATCTCCGGCGTCGCATTGCCGGTTGACGGCGCGAGGGCGGCCTAGATGATGGCGCATGATACGGACCTACGTATGGGCCGCCGTACGCTGCTCGCCGGGGCCGCCACCAGCGGTGTCGCCCTGCCGCTCTCGCCGGTGCGGGCCGAGGACAGGGCGCTGGTGCTGGGCGTGCTGACCGACATGGCGGGCCCGTATGCCGACAACGTCGGCGCGGGTTCGATCCTGGCTGCGCAGTTCGCCGTTGCGGATCACGCCGCGATCGACCCCAGGCTGAAGGCGACCGTGATCGGCGGCGACATGCAGGACAAGCCCGACGTGGGCGCGTCGATTGCCCGCTCTTGGGTCGACGAGAGCGGCGTCGACGTCATCCTCGACGTGCCGCAATCCACCGTGGCGATCGCGGTCGGTGAGGTCGTGAAGCAGCGGGACAAGCTGCTTATCACCCAGGCAGGCCTGCCCGAGCTGACGGGAAAGTACTGCAGCCCGAACCAGATCCAATGGACCTACGATCTGTGGTCGTTCTCCAACTGCACCGCCCGTGCCGTGGTGCAGGCCGGCGGCAAGCGCTGGTTCTTCATCACCGGCGACATCCTATCGGGCCGCGGCATTGAGCGCGACACGTCCAAGGTCGTGCGGCAACTAAGCGGCGAGGTGGTCGGCAGCGTGCTCTACCCGACGCCCGGCACCACGGATTTCTCGAGCCAGCTGCTGCAGGCGGTTGCCGCCGGCGCGGATGTCGTCTGTCTCGCCAACGCCGGCGCCGACACGATCAACTGCATCAAGCAGGCGCATGAGTTCGGGCTGGTGCAGAAGGGCATCGCTCTGGCCGCGATCATCATGACGACCCGGACGATCCACTCCCTCGGACTGGACCAGACCCAGGGCCTGATCTTCGCTAGTCCCTTCGATTGGGACATGGACGAGCGCACCCGTGCATTCGCGGGGCGGTTCCAGCAGAAGATGGCGGGCGCCAAGCCATCATTCTACCACGCCGGGATCTACTCCGCAGCGACGCACACCCTGCGCGCCGCGTCAGCCCTGGGTCTCGACCGCGCGAAGGCCAGCGGACGCGCACTGTGCCAACAGATGAAGGCGATGCCCACCGACGACCCGTTGTTCGGGCCGGGCGAGGTTCGCGCCGACGGCAAGTTCTTGCATCCGATGTACGTCTGGAAGGTCAAGTCGCCCGGTGAGTCGAAGGGCGCCTGGGATTTCTGCCACCGCATCGGCGAAATCACCGCCGTCGACGCATTCCAGTCGGCCCAGGAACTCGGCTGCAACTTGACCTAGCGAGCAGGCGGATTGGTTAAGTGCATGACGCCTGATGCAACGGGCGCAACGCAAACAGGCCCAGTGAGATACCGTCACTTCCAGCAAGTGTTTTCTTCATGCCTCGGCGAGTTTAATTGTGAATGGCCTGCGGTTCTTGGCGACGCTGTAGACGGCGTGGAGCAGCTTGCGCATCGCGGCGACGAGGGCGAGCTTGGGTGGCTTTCCGCGGGCAACAAGCCCGTCATAGAACGGCTTGAGCCAGGCGTTGCGCCGGACTGCGCCCACGACCGGCATCCACAGGGCCCTGCGCATGCGAGCGTTACCCATGGGTGCGCAGGCGGCGCGGCGACTGCTGTTCTTGCCGTACTGCTTGAGGCCGGGCACGACG
>CAXSFF010001024.1:0-2118 GCA_964236035.1 uncultured Acetobacteraceae bacterium | reverse complement strand
CCTCGATCTGGATCTCGCTGTCGAAGTGGCCGATGTTGCAGACGATGGCGCGGTGCTTCATGGCGCGCATGTCGTCGATGGTGATGACGTCGACGTTGCCGGTGGCGGTGACGAAGATGTCGCCGCGCGGCGCCGCGTTCTGCATGGTGACGACCTCGTAGCCCTCCATCGCCGCCTGCAACGCGCAGATCGGGTCGACCTCCGTCACCAGCACCCGGCAGCCGCCGTTGCGCAGCGATGCCGCCGAGCCCTTGCCCACGTCGCCGAACCCGGCCACCACGGCGACCTTGCCGGCCATCATCACGTCGGTGCCGCGGCGGATCGCGTCCACCAGGCTCTCGCGGCAGCCGTACAAATTGTCGAACTTGGACTTGGTCACGCTGTCGTTGACGTTGATGGCGGGCACCAGCAGCTTGCCGTCGCGCGCCATCTCCCACAGCCGATGCACGCCCGTGGTGGTCTCCTCGGAGATGCCGCGCACGTCACGCAGCATCTCCGGGTACTTGTCGTGCATCAGGGTGGTGAGGTCGCCGCCGTCGTCCAGGATCAGGTTGGGCGTCCAGCCGTCCGGCCCGCGCACCGTCTGCTCGATGCACCACCAGAACTCCTGCTCGTCCATGCCCTTCCAGGCGAACACGGGCGTGCCGGCGGCGGCCACGGCGGCGGCGGCATGGTCCTGCGTCGAGAAGATGTTGCAGGACGACCAGCGCACGGTGGCGCCGAGTGCCGTCAGCGTCTCGATCAGCACGGCGGTCTGGATGGTCATGTGCAGGCAGCCGGCGATGCGCGCGCCGGCCAGCGACTGGCTTGGGCCGTACTCGGCCCGCAGCGCCATCAGGCCGGGCATCTCGTCCTCGGCCATGGCGATCTCCTTGCGGCCCCAGGCGGCGAGGCTGATGTCGCGCACCTTGTAGTCAGACGAGTTGCCGCTCGGGATCGACACGTCGGGCATGGCTTGCTCCTGTAGGGTTGCGGTGCGGGCTTGAGGTCGGCGGGCGTATATAAGGATATCTTGATGTTTGCAATTCCGGCCACGGGGTCGCTATTCCGCCACCGTCCGTTCGCGCTGTTCTGGGCCGGGCGGCTGCTGTCGCAGTTCGCCTACCAGATGCAGGCGGTGGCGATCGGCTGGGAGGTCTACGCGCTGACCGACAGCCCGCTGGCGCTCGGCCTGGTCGGGTTGGTGCAGTACCTGCCGATCATCAGCCTGGTGCTGGTGGTGGGCCACGTCGCCGACCGCTACGACCGCCGCATCACCATCCCGCTGGCGCAATTGATGGAGGCCGTCTGCGCCGTGCTGCTGGTGGCCGGCGCCTGGCACGGCTGGAGCCGGGTCGAGCCGCTGTTCGCCATCATCCTGGCCATCGGCGTGGCGCGGGCGTTCGAGTCGCCGGCGATGTCGGCCACCCTGCCGGGCCTGGTCGGCGACGCGCGGCTGCAGGAGGCGAGCGCCTGGTCCGCCTCCGCCAACCAGACGGCGACCATTGTGGGGCCAGCGGCGGGCGGGCTGCTTTACGCGTTCGGCAGCGCCGTGCCGTTCGGCGTCGCCGCGGTGTGTTTCGCCGCCGCCGCCATCGCCGTGCGGGCGATCCCGTTCGCCCCGCCTATCGCCAAGCGCGAGCCGGCCAGTTGGCGCTCGATGTTCTCCGGCATCGCCTTCATCCGCGGCAACCCGGCGGTGCTTGGCGCCATCTCGCTGGACCTGTTCGCGGTGCTGCTCGGCGGGGCCACGGCGCTGCTGCCGATCTTCGCCCGCGACATCCTGCACACGGGGCCGTGGGGCCTGGGCGTGCTGCGCGCGGCACCTGCGGTGGGGGCGCTGCTGATGTCGGCGGCGCTGCTGCGGCGGCCGTTGCGCCGGCACGCCGGGTCCGTGATGTTCGGCGCGGTGGTCGTGTTCGGCGTGGCGACGGTGGTGTTCGCGGTGTCGCAGTCGGTGTGGCTGTCGCTGGCCGCGCTGGCGACGCTGGGGGCGGCGGACGTGGTCAGCGTGGTGATCCGCTTCTCGCTGGTGCAGATGCGCACGCCGGAAGCCATGCGCGGCCGGGTCAGCGCGGTCAACGCGCTGTTCATCGGCACCTCGAACCAGTTGGGCGAGTTCGAGTCGGGCACCACGGC
>CAXSFF010001023.1:0-2118 GCA_964236035.1 uncultured Acetobacteraceae bacterium | reverse complement strand
CGCCGGGGGTCAGGGCGATCTCGGTGACGCGGAACCGGCTGAAATGCACCGTCACCCCCGGCAGCGCCGCGACGATGGCGGCCGAGGACGGCTCCAGCACCGTGTTGGACGATGGAGTCAGCACGCCCAGGCGTGTCATGCAGCGCCAACTGGCCGCAAGCCCGACCGGCAAGTGCCTGCCGTCATTGCGAGCCGCGCTTGCGGCGTGGCAATCCAGCAGGGCAAGCGCGATCCTGTTCCCCTGGATTGCCGCGCCGAAGCCGGCTCGCAACGACGGCATGGCTCGGGACAGCGGCGGTCAGTGTGGAAGGCTATTGGCATGGGGCGCATCATCCGGGCCGGGTCATGCGGGACCGCCGAACAGGCGCACCAGGGACGGCGACGCGCCCAGCATCGGCTTCGGCGCCGGGTGGCGGAAGCTGCCGGCGACCGCCTTGCGCGGGCGCAGCGCGTGCAGCACCTCGGCCTGACGCACGGCCGCGGCAACGCCGTCCACCAGGGGCACCGCAACCTGGTCCGCGACCTCCGCCGCCAGCCCGGCCAGCGGCGCGCCGCCCAGGATGCACACCTCCGCCCCGGCTGCGACGGCAGCGGCGCATAGGGCGACCAGCCGCGCTGCCTTCTCCCGCGCCACGCCCGCCACGTCGGCGAACGGCTCGTCCAGGCAATGCACGCCCGAGCAGCGTGCGCCCAGGCCCACCGCGTCCACCGCCTCCTGGTACCAGGGGCCGAGCGCCGGGGAGAACGTCACGATGGCGAAGCGCCGGCCCAGCATGCACGCCGTCAGCATCGACGCCTCCGCCATGCCAGTGACGGGGACCGGCAGCAGCTCGCGCGCCGCGCCCAGCCCGGGGTCGCCGAACGCGGCGATCACCACGGCGTCGGCGCCCCCGGCATGGTCGGCCAGCAGGTCCAGCACCGCGGCGGCCCCGATGACGGCCTCGGCCCGGGTGGCGATGTAGGGCACGCCGCGGGTGGCGGTCACGGCGCGGATCTCCGTTCCCGGGGAGGCGTTGCTGCGGGCCACGGCGGCGATGCGGTCCGTCACGGCCTGGCTGGTGTTGGGGTTGGCCAGCAGCAGCCTCATTCGCTGCCGCCTTCTGTCCCCAGCGCGGCGCGCAGCCCCAGCGCGACCTGGGCGAAGGCGGCGGTGCCGGGCACGCGGGGGCGCGGCAGATCGACCGGCACCACCGCCGACAGCCGGCCCGGCCGGGGCGTGAACACCAGGATGCGGTCGGCCAGGAACACCGCCTCGTCGATGCTGTGGGTGACGAACAGCACCGTGGTGCGCTGGCGGCCCCAGATGTGCAGCAGCTCCGCCTGCAGGTGGCCGCGGGTCTGGGCGTCCAGCGCGCCGAACGGCTCGTCCATCAGCAGCGCCTGGGGGCGGGTGGTGAGCGCGCGGGCGATGCCGACCCGCTGCCGCATCCCGCCCGACAGCTCGTGCGGGTAGCGCGCGGCAAAGCCCTGCAACCCCGTCAGGGCGAGCATCTCCTCCCCGCGCGCCCGGCGGCCGGCGGCGGGGATGCGCCGGGCCTTCATGTTGAACTCGATGTTGGCGCGCACCGTCATCCAGGGGAACAGGCCGTGGTCCTGGAACACGATGCTGGTGGCCGGCGACGGCCCGTCCAGCTCCCGCCCGGCAACGATGATCTGTCCGGCGCTCGGGGTTTCCAGCCCGGCGACCAGTTGCAGCAGCGTGCTCTTGCCGCAGCCGGACAAGCCGAGCAGGCAGACGAACTCGCCGGCTCCGCAGGCAATGTCTATGCCGCGCAGGGCCTCCACGGGGCCAGCCTTGCCGGCGTAGGTCTTGCCGACGCCAAGGCACTCGATGAAGGCGGTCATGTCAGGCTTGCAACGACGGGTGGCGATGCTGACGACCCCCGCAGCGCCCTCACCCCCCGCTCGCCGTCAGCCCGTCCTGCCAGCGGCACGCGCGGGCGCGCAGCCGGCGCACCCCCTGGTCCGCCAGCAGGCCGATGGCGCCGATCACGATGATCCCCGCGAAGATCAGCTCGGTCCGGAACGTCATCTGCGCGTTCAGGATCATGTAGCCCAGGCCGGACTTCACCGCGATCATCTCCGCCGTCACCACCGTCAGCCAGCCGCCGCCGATGG
>CAXSFF010001022.1:0-2120 GCA_964236035.1 uncultured Acetobacteraceae bacterium | reverse complement strand
CATCAGCTCAGCACGGTTGCAGTTCAGGTGCTCCCCGTGTCTGGCCGATCTCTAGAGCGGAATCACGCTGACCGTCGCTAGTCTGAGTTGGCGAGGTAATTCGCGCATTCGCGTGCGGCAAACTGTCTGGTGGTCGATCCGGTCCTGCTCCACAGCGCTTCGCGCGAGCTGGGTTTGGCGCTCCGAATGATCTGCTTGACCTTGGCAAAGGCCTGCTCGATCGGGTTCAGGTCTGGCGAGTAGGGCGGCAAGAACATCAGGCTGGCGCCGCGAGCCTCGACGAGTTCGCGCGCTCTCTTGACCTTGTGGCTGCCCAAGTTGTCGAGCACGACGATGTCGCCGGGCGAGAGCATGGGCGCCAGCACCTGCTCGACGTAGGCGGTGAACAGCGCGCCGTTGATCGCGCCGTCGAACACGGCCGGCGCTGTCAGCTGGTCATGCCGCAGGCCAGCCAAGAAGGTGCTGGTCCGCCAGGCCCGTGCGGTGTCGAGGCGACCAGTCTTTTGCCCTTGGGCGACCGGCCACGCAGCCGTGTCATGTTGGTCTTGGTCCAGGTCTCGTCGATGAAGATCAGGCGCTCGGGATCAAGTCCGGGTTGTGCCGCACGCCAGGTTTCGCGCGCGGCCGCAACGTCGGCGCGGTCCTGCTCGGCGGCCCGGAGCGACTTTTGAACGTCAGCCCAAAGCGGTCAAGCGTCTTGCAGATCGTTGCCCGGCAAACCGTCACATCATGCTCAGCCGCCAGCCCCTCGCGCAACTCGGCCATCGTAGCGTCAGGATGGTTGGCGACATGCGCAAGGATGGCCTCACGATGCACCTCCAGCCGAAGCGGAACCTGGTTGGGCTGCGCTGCGCGCCGCCGTGTCGCCCGTCTGTCGCCGGCGCAGATCGGCCTTGTAGATATACGACACGCTAACCGCCAAACGCCCGGCCACGGCGCGGGCTCGCGAAGGAAGGACGCCAGTATATCGCACTAAAGTACTGCCATTCTTGTTTCCCGCTCACGCTGAAGTTTCGGACGGTGCCGACGTTGCCGGCTCGCTTCGATCACTGCTCGGGCGGCTCCAACCCCATCTTCTTGAGCGTGGGCTGGACGTCTGGCGATGCTATATACTGCACCAGTTGGCGTGCCAGGTCGGGCTGGCTGGACCGCTTGGCGACCGCAGCGGAAAACCGGGTGAACAGCTCCACCTCCTGCGGCAGACGGCCTGCGAAGGTGATGCCCTTGACCGGCAGCAGTTCCGCTACCTCCTGGAAGCCGATCTCGGCGTCGCCCCGGGCCACGATCTCGGCCACGGGGGTAGCCTGGATCTTGTGCGCCTTGCCTTGCATCTGCTGCTCGATGCCGAGCTTCTTGAACAGGGTGCTTGCGATGTAGACGCCGCTCGCGCTGTCGGAGTAGGCGACCGACTTGGCAGCCAACAGCACCTGGCGAAGCTTCGCAACGGTCGAGATGTCCGGCACGGGCGAGCCGGCACGCACGACCATGCCGATCGGCGATGAGGCGATGTTGACCTCGCTGCCAGGCACCGTTTCGCCTTTCTTGACTAGCTCGTCCAGCGCGGTGCCGACCATGACCAGCACGTCGTCCGGCTCACCGCGGGCAAGACGGTTCGGGATCGCGTCGTGGGTCGTCCCTTCGGACGGGCCGGGCACCATGACGAGCTTGCTGCCCGTTTTCTGCTCGAACGCCGTGGACAGCGCCTCGTAGGTGGACTTGAATCCGCCGGAGATCATGACGATGACGTCGGCCGCTTGAGCATGGCCCGGCAACGATGCCAGTGACGCTAGGATGGGCATGCAATACCTCGTTTTCATGGGCGTCTATCCTGGGCAAAGGCGTGAGAACGGAACTCGGACAGACAGGTCATCCTGTCAGCCAGATCAGGAAAGCCAGCGACGGTATGCTCAGGACGTTGCTGTAGAGCAGGACCGACGCGTTCTCCTCCTCGTTGCAGCCGTATCGGGTGGACAGGATGACCTGCATCGGCGCCGCTGCCAGGCCCAGGGCGAGCACGGTCATCTTGCGCAAGTCCCCGCCCTGTCCGATGACGGTGAGCGCCGCATAGGCGAGGCCCGGGATGATGAGCAGGCGCGCCACCGTGGACAGCGCCGCCGGCA
>CAXSFF010001021.1:0-2123 GCA_964236035.1 uncultured Acetobacteraceae bacterium | reverse complement strand
CCATTGAACCCGGCGCGCAGATCGATCGGGCGACAGGCGAGAAACACCTTCGTCCCAGGCGCCAAGCTGATCATGGGGCATCCTTCATCGCGCGCACCACCCGCGACAACGCCTTCTCGTTCACCGTGGCGTCCACGCTGAGGCGGGTGCCGTTCGGCCGCACAACCTCAATCCCGCCAACGCCGCTGTGGTTGGCCCGCATGGAGCGCGCTGGCTCGCAATGGCCTGACCCGCCCAACAGGCCCAGAGGCATGAACATCGGCGCCGTTGGCACTGGCATCACCGCCGCCGCGGCTTTCAGGCCGCACGCCAATTGTACAGCACGCTCTCTGCAATCCGGTGACGCCGGGCGACAGCCGTCATTTCGCCGCCTTCGGCTTCCACCTCCGCCAGCAGCGCCGCCTTCTCCTGCGCCGTCCACTTCCAGCGCCGTTCAACGCGCGCAAGGATCTCTACGTCCGCCACGCTCGCCTCCTTCTGGAGCAACAAAAGGCAACTCCAGCAGAGGCAAACCTCGGGAACGGCAGCCGCTATTTCTACACGCTCATCACCGGGCGCTTACTCTTCAACCAGCCGATAAATGGCCGAGGTGCTGCCGGGTCCGCCTCTGGTATGGACCCCATACACATGCGCCGCGCCGTCAAGCGGAAAACGCTCTACGGTTTCAAAGCCTACCCTTGCACGAGCTTGCATCCGCCCTCGGAGAGTGGCCGGAACGCGTCCTCGGCCGGCGTGGTGCCGATGAGGTCGAAGATGGCGCCGGGCTCGCGGATGGCATCGGCCTGCTTCACACGGAACAGGTAGCTCGGATGTATCTTCCGCCCATCTACCCGGATCAAGCCCTTGCCAAAGCAATCGTCTTCGGTCGGCATCTGCTTCATCGCCGCCACCGTAGCGCGGCCGGCACCCTTCGCCTTCTCCGGCCCAAGCTCCTTCACCGTCTTGAGGAAATGCAGCGTCGCCGCGTAATTGCCAGCCTGCATCGAGTTGGGCACGGCCCCCTTCGATAGCAGCGGTCGGACTCGCCGTGCCCAGCCGTGGGTACGGTCGTTCATGTCCCAGTAGAAATTCTCGGTTAGCACCGTGCCCTCCGCAATCGTCGGCCCCATGCTTAGGATGTCGGTAATGAATCCGGTTAGACCGACGAGCTGCGCCGTCTTGTTCAGGCCGAACTCGTGCGACTGTTTCATGAGGTTCACGAAATCAGTCCCGCCGACGCCGAACGCCACTACCTTGGCGCCGGTGCTCTGCGCCTGCACCAGCATCGCTGAGAAATCCGTGGTCTCGGGAAACGGGTAAACTGCGGCGCCCAGCACCTTGCCGTTAGCCTGCTCGATCGCTTTCTTTGCGTCCACCTGGATTGCCTTGCCGTAGGCGTAATTGGGGATGACGAAGAACCAGCTGCCGCCGCCCTGCTTCGTGACCGCAGAGCCGGTGACGTTGGCGAGGTTCCAACTGTCGTACGTCCAATGCACCGTATTGGCGTTGCACGACGTGCCGGTCAGTGCCGCGGATCCTCCTGCCGTCACCATGCAGACCCGGTCCCTCTCCGCGGAGATGGCGGAGCAGGCGAGCGCGACGGCGGAGTTGGTTAGGTCAGTCACCATGTCGACGCCATCGTTGTCATACCAGCCGCGCAGAATGCCGACGCCGACGTCCGGTTTGTTCTGGTGGTCGGCGGCGATCACCTCGACCTTGATGCCCGGATTGGCCGCCATGAACTCGGCTGCCGCCTGCTTCGCACAGGCGATGCCGTTTGGCCCGTTGATGTCACGGTATGGTCCGGAAAGATCGGTCAGCACGCCGACTTTGATGATTGGCGCCTCGGCACGCGCGCGCCGCATCCGTCCGCTTGCCACACCCGCCACCACTCCGCCGGCCAGCGCGGCTCTACGCGTGACGCCCATAACGCTTCCCCTCTGTTTTTATTGGGCCAGATTGTTGTCCGGTCCATTGAGGGGTGCAAGTGCTCGGTAGATAATCTTGGTCTTTGCCCATGCCAGCTGCCCCACGTTACCGCCTGCGCCTAAGCCGTTATCATGCGCAAGAACCACGGAGGGGAGCGTCTCGAAGGGGCGTTTCGTGGTTTATCTGGCGGACTGGTTCGGCGGGGTTTGGGTGAG
>CAXSFF010001020.1:0-2129 GCA_964236035.1 uncultured Acetobacteraceae bacterium | reverse complement strand
TCACCGCCCAGTGCCAGCGCACGAAGAACCGGTCGTTGGGCGTGAACACGCCCCCGTTGGATACTGGGTCAAACACCTCGAACGGCGTTTCCAGCAGCGGCGGCCGGGTGCGTTGCAGGATCATCGAGCCCTTCTGCGGGAAGGCCGACGTCAGCGGCCGCTCGTCCGGGCCGCCGTTCAGGCCGAGCCGGACGGTGCCCTGCGCCCAGGCTGGCGCCGTCGCGGCCATGGCGCCCAGTGCGCCCAGGCCCCGCAGCAGCCCGCGCCGGTTGACTGTCCTGCTCATCTGCCCCGTTCCGACCACGCTGCGCCTCCGTGCTTCTGCTCGTTTGCAGGCACTAGGCGCCTGGTGGGCCAATCGGTCCAACAGCGGTGCATGGTTGAAGCAATCAGGAAACCTGATCGGTCAGGTTGAGGCGATGATCTCCAGCAGTGCAGCGGCTGCCCGGCTCCGGTAACGCTCGGTGTGGCGCAGCACATGGAAATCGCGCTCCGGCAGCGCCAGCCCGACCAGGTGCAGCAGCCCGGCCTCGATGCTGGGCGCGGCGGCGGAAGCGGAGATCGCGGTGGCGCCCATGCCGGCCTCCACCGCGGCGCGGACGGACTCGTTCGACGGCAGCTCAAGCGCCACGCGTAGGCTGGAAACCGGCACGCCGAAGCCCTCCAGCGCCGCCTCGAACACCGACCGCGTGCCGGACCCGACCTCCCGCAGCACCCAGTCGCTCTCGGGCAGACGGTCCGGCGTGACCGCGCCGCACCCTGCCCAGGGGTGGTCCAGTCCCACGACGATGACGAGCTGGTCGCGCGCCACCACCCGGTTCTCAAGCGCCGGGTCGCTCACGGCGCCCTCGACGAAGCCAAGCTCGGCCGAGCCATCGTGGATCGCCGCCGCAACCTGCGTGGTGTTGCCGACGGACAGACGGATGTCGATACCGGGGTGCGCCCGCCGGAACGTGACCAGGTGGCGCGGCAGCCAGTAGCTCGCGATGGTCTGGCTGGCCTGCACGACCAGGGTGCCGCGCTTCAGGCCGCCCAGTTCCGAGAGCACGAGTTCCGCTGCCTCCGCCCGGGCCAGGACGGCGCGCGCCTCGGCGAGGAACAGGGTGCCGGCCTCGGTCAGCTCGATGCCGCGGCCGACACGATGGAACAGCTTGGCGCCGTGCCGCCCCTCAAGCGCCGCGATGGAGGCGCTGGCCGCAGACTGCGCGATGTTGAGCGCCTCGGCTGCACGGGTAACGTGCTGCCGCTCGGCGACGGCGACGAAGACGCGGAGCTGCTCCAAGGTCATGGCGCGCAGCATGGCGAGTTGCCGGGTTTGGCGCTACGTGCCCCGGCATCGGCAAGCGGACGCGTGAAAGGCCGGCACAGCCTCCTTGTCTGGACCGGGTACTGGCTTGTCTGGCGCCCGGCAGTGCTCAGCCAACCAGGACAGGCACGCGGTGCCACGCGGCGCTGAGGTAGCCTGGGTAGTTCCACACGTCGGCCGTGGCGCCGGGCTGGGTTTCGCTCGCGTCGTCCCAGGCACGGACGACAAGCTCATGGCGTCCTGCCGATAGATTGAGGCTCGCCGTCCAAAACGTCCAGCTCCAGGGCGCACCGTCATCCCGTTCCAGCTCCGCTTGGCGCCAAGTCGCGCCACCGTCGCCGGACACGTCCACGCGGACGACTGCTCGTGCCGTCGCGATGGCGTAGCCCCTCACCGTGGTGGTGCCAGTTGGAAGCTTGGCTTCAACGGCCGGCTCGCAGATGGTCGAGTTGAGCGGCATGTCGTTGACGACCAGGCCCTTGCTCCTATCGGCCGTCGCCTTCGTCGCATCCGGCGGGAACAGCTTGTATCCCTTCCGCTAGATGTGGTTATCCGGCGGCCTGTCCTGCACGGTGATGGCGGCCAGCCACTTGGGGCTGCGGACGCCGGCATAGCCAGGGGTCACGATCCTGACAGGAAAGCCGTGCTCCGCCGTCAGCGGCTCCCCGTTCATGGTGAACGCGAGCAGTGTCTCCGGCGCCATCGCCTTGGCGAGCGGGATCGAGACCCCGAGGCGGAAGCGCTCGCCCTCCTCCTCGATCTCGTCATGTGATACCAAACGCCATTTGCTCTGACCCAAATGTGAGTAGGTTCGGCTCGGCGG
>CAXSFF010001019.1:0-2129 GCA_964236035.1 uncultured Acetobacteraceae bacterium | reverse complement strand
ATGGGTCTCCCGATTGCCTTATAACAAGCCACAAAGGCAGCCGAGGGTAAATGGCCCATCGGCGCCGGCGACCGTCACCGGGCCGTGCTCGGCCAGCGCCGCCTGCGCCAGCTTGACGCCGCCGTCCATCGCCTCGGCCGCCGCGTAGCTGGGGTAGCTGCCGATCGGCAGCCAGTCCGGGCTGACCGGCAGCGCGGCTGGCGCGAGAGGCGCGAACCCGCCGGCGCCATAGACGATGCGGCCGCCCACCATGGTCAGCACGGAGGTGATGGACGCGATGCGCTCGACGGGGATCGTCATGTAGTCGTCGGACAGCACCGCCAGGTCAGCCCATTTGCCGGCGGCGATGCTGCCTTTCTTGTCCTCCTCGCGCGTCAGCCAGGCGCCGTTCTGCGAGTATAGCCGCAGCGCCTCCACGCGGTCGAGGCGGTTGCGCGGCGCGTTCAGCGCGGTGCCTGCGATGGTCTGCCCCGTGATCAGCCACTGCACCCCCACCCAGGGGTTATGGCTGGTGGCGCGGTTGCCGTCGGTGCCCGCCGCCAGCGGGATGCCCATGGACCGGATGCGCCCGATCGGCGGCGCGTCCTCCGCCGGCGCGCGGCCCCACTTGTCGGCGAAGGCGTCGCCGTCCAGCGTCATGCGGTTCTGGATCGCCACGGCGCCGCCCAGTCTCGCGATCCGCTCCAGGCTTTGCGGCGACACCGTCTCGGCGTGGTCGATCACCCAGCGCACCCGGTCCACGGGCACGTCGCGGTGCGCCCGCTCGATGGCGCCGAGCAGGCCCTGCACCGTCGCGTCGTAGTTGGCGTGCAGGCGGAACGGCCAGTCGTGCGCCACCACCAGCTTGATCGCCTCGACCAGCTGGTCCTCGCTGGCGGGTGGCGGCGGCACGGCGTCCTTGGCGAAGTTGGCCGGGTCGTGGGTGGCCCAGATCATGTATTCGCCGGCGCCGTTCATGCGAAAATAGTCATCGCCGTCGCCGGGCTTCACCTGGCCGACCCAGCTTCGGTAGTCGTCCAGCTCGTGGCCCGGCCTTTGCGCGAACAGGCTGTAGCCGACCCGCACCGTCAGCGCCTTGTCGGCGGCGAGCCGGGCCGTGGCCTGGTAGTTGTCCGGGTAGCTCTGGCCGCCGCCGCCGGCGTCGATCACGCTGGTGATGCCGAAGCGGTTCAGCTCGCGCATGAAGTGCCGGGTGGAGATCACCTGGTCCTCCGGCTGCAGCTTCGGCACCCGGGCGAAGATGCCGAGCAGGGCGCCGATGTTGCTGACGTTGACCACCAAACCCGTCGGATTGCCGGCGGCGTCGCGCCCCAGCGTGCCGCCGAACGGGTCGGGCGTCTCGCGGCCGAAGCCGAGCACGCGCAGCCCGGCGCGGTTGATGAAGGCACGATCGTAGATGTGCATCACGAAGGCGGGCACGTCGCCGGTGGCGGCGTTGATCTCGTCCAGCGTCGGCAGCCGCCGTTCCGCGAACTGCACCCCCGTCCAGCCGCCGACCACCTGCACCCAATTCGGCGCCGGCGTCCGCTGCGCCTGGTCGCGCAGCATCGCCAGCGCGACGCCGAGCGACGGCACGCCGTCCCAGCGCAGCTCCTGCGCGTAGGTGAGGCCGCCGCGGATGAAGTGGGCATGGGAGTCGTTCAGCCCGGGCACCACGGTGCGGCCGCCGGCATCGATCATGCGCGTGCCCGCCCCGACCAGGTCCTGCAGGTCGCGGCGGGCGCCGGCGCGCAGGATGCGGTCGCCGGCGATGGCCACGGCGTCGGCGCTCGGCATCGCCGGGTCGAGGGTGATGATCCTGGCGTTCTCGAGCACCAGGTCGGCGGTGGCGGGTTGGGCGGCGGCGAATTGTGCCATAGCGGGCGGGGGTCTGGCGGCGGTGGCGAACACCCCGCCGGCGACGGCTGCGCTGGCGACGAGGTTGCGACGGGTCAGCGAAGGGCGGGCGCCGAGACGATGCGTCAGGCCGAAGCAGGCGGTGCACATGAGGGACGTTCCCGAACGCGTCGGCGTTGAGCGACCGATTGCGTCGAAATGTCATGCCGTCGGCTGGCGGTTGTCAATTGCGGCAGGCGACCACAGGAAAGATCGCGATCAACGATGGCTGCAACCTAGCTGGCTTGGATCGA
>CAXSFF010001018.1:0-2131 GCA_964236035.1 uncultured Acetobacteraceae bacterium | reverse complement strand
ATGCTGCTGATGTTCCGCAACGACACCGGGTTCGGCGGCAACAACGGCATGACGGGGTTCCATGGCGTCGCCGGGCTGGCAGCGGGCGGCACGGGCTATGCGGTGCTGCTGGCTGCGCTGGCGACGGCAGCGGTGCTGCTGGCCTTGCTGGGCGGGCGGGCGCTGCTGGCGACGCGGTTCGGCCGGCTGCTGACCGCCATCCGCGACGACGAGCCGCGGCTGCGCTTCCTGGGCTACGAGACGCTGTGGCTCAAGCTGGCGGCGTGGTGCCTGTCGGCGTCGGTGGCCGCCGTGGCGGGGGCGTTGTACGTGCCGCAGGTCGGCATCATCAACCCGGGCCTGCTGGACCCGGCGCTGTCGCTGGAGGTCGCGGTGTGGGTCGCCGTCGGCGGGCGGGGCGGGCTGGTGGGCGCGATCCTGGGGGCGGTGCTGATCAACCTGCTGAAGTTCTGGCTGGCCGGGGCCGCGCCGGCGCTGTGGCCGTTCGTGCTGAGCCTGCTAGTGCTGGGAGTCGTGCTGGCGCTGCCGAACGGGCTGCTGGACGCGCGCAACCGGTCGCGGTCGTGGATGACCGGCCTGGCGGTGCGCCTGCCAGGCCAGGTGCGCCCGTGATGCCAGCCGCCCAGGACAGCCGCGCAAGCCGCAAGGAGGCTGCCCGCTTGCTGCTCCCTTTCCCTCCGGGAGAGGGTCGGGGTGAGGGAGGCGGCAAGGGCCTAGCTTGCCCATCCGAGGACGAAACCCACTCCCAACCCGGCCGGGTTTGGCCCTCCCGGTTTCCCTCACCCCGGCCCTCTCCCGGAGGGAGAGGGAGCAGCAGCAGCCAGACAGGTGATTGCCCTGCGAAGGTCCTGACCGGCAGCGAGTGCAGGCCGCGATGAGCAGGCCAGCCTCCTCACCACCCGGCACAGCCCGCAACGCCATCGAGGTCGCGGGCCTGACGGTCGCGTTCGGCGCGTTCGTCGCCATCGACGACCTGACGTTCGCCGCCGAGTACGGCCAGGTGCGCGGCGTGATCGGCCCGAACGGCGCGGGGAAGACCACCCTGCTGGACGTGCTGACCGGCAAGTCCCGCCCCCGCCGCGGCCGGGTGCTGCTGGATGGCGCGACCGACCTGGCGGGCATGAGCGAGGTCGCCCGCGCCCTGGCCGGCATCGGCCGCAAGTTCCAGAAGCCCAGCGTGTTCGAGGCGCTGACCGTGCGCGAGAACCTGGACCTCGCGCTGCGCCTGCACCGCCGCTCGCTGCTGCGGGAGCTGGCGGTGCCGCAGGCGCAGAAGGCCGGGGCGATCAGCGCGCTGCTGGAGACCGTCGGCCTGACAGCCCGGCGCGACGCCCTGGCCGGCGCCCTGTCGCACGGGGAGAAGCAGTGGCTGGAGATCGGCATGGTGCTGGTGCAGGACCCCAAGGTGCTGCTGCTGGACGAGCCAGTTGCCGGCCTGGGCGGGCGCGAGACGGAGCGCACGGCGGAGCTGGTGCGATCCCTGCGGACGCCGGGGCGCAGCATCGTGGTGGTGGAGCATGACATGGACTTCGTCGAGCAGGTGGCCGACCAGGTGACGGTGCTGCACGAGGGCCGCACCCTGTTCGACGGCAGCATGGCCGCCGCCCGCGCCGACGCCCGGGTGATCGAGGTCTATATCGGGCGATGACGGCATTCCTTGGCATCGCCGGGCTGGACCATCACTACGGCAGCGCCCAGAGCCTGCGCGGCGTGTCGCTGCACGTCGGGCGCGGCGAGTGCGTGGCCTTGCTGGGGCGCAACGGCGCGGGCAAGACGACGCTGCTGCGCTGCCTGGTCGGGCTGCTGCCGCCCAGCGGGGGGCGGATGCTGCTGGATGGGCAGGACATCATGACCTGGCCGTCGTTCCGCAGGGCGCGCGGCGGGATCGGCTACGTGCCGCAGGGGCGGGACATCTTCGCCAACCTGTCGGTGGGGGAGAACCTGCTGATATCAGCGAAGTCGCAGGGCGTGCGCGACGGCGCGGCGCTGGACGAGGTGTGCGCGCTGTTCCCGGTGCTGCGCGCGATGTGGCGGCGGCGCGGCGGCGACCTGTCGGGCGGGCAGCAGCAGCAGCTTGCCATCGGCCGCGCCCTGATGGGCCGCCCCAGCCTGCTGGTGCTGGACGAGCCGA
>CAXSFF010001017.1:0-2132 GCA_964236035.1 uncultured Acetobacteraceae bacterium | reverse complement strand
AGGCTGGTCTACCCGGACCGGACGATCGTGCTCGACACGGGCTATCCCCTTGCCGTGGCGCGACAGTCGAAAGCGGCATCCTACGACATGGGCGCATGGAACCGCATCCAACGCGCGCTGCTCAACGCTTCCGCAATCGTGGTGACGCATGAACACGCCGATCACATCGGCGGTCTGATGGCGAGCCCCAACCTTGCCGCCGTGCTTCCCCGCGCGCGGCTTACCCCTGAACAGGTCGAGGATAGCGACCGGACATCGCCGCTGCACTGGCCGCGCCGTCTTATGGCGAGTTATCGGCCGTTGATCTACCGCGACCTATACCTGCTTGCACCGGGGGTCGTCCTGATCCGCTCATCAGGCCACACCCCCGGATCACAGATGGTGTACGTTCGCCGCTCGGACAGTCGCGAATACCTGTTCATGGGCGACGTAGCTTCGGCGATCGACAACGTGCGGCTCCAACATATGCGCCCGCAATACACGACCCGCTTCTTTGGATCGTCGCACGATAATCGCTGCGCCGTGATGCTGGAAACGGTCGCGCTGCACGGGCTGCACGAGCGGTATCCCGACGTGATCCTCGTACCCGGCCATGACGCGATCGAGTTGAGGCGTTTGGAACACGCCGGCTTGTTGCGAAAGGGATTCAGCTCGTCCGCTGATTTGTTCACGATTTCTCGCTGATAGATTGCTTCGGACGTCCTGCCCGGCTCTGCCCCACACCGAACCGGCCCGACCGGTCGGAATGCATGGCACTACAGCATCATTAGAATCGCCGGGTGAGGCGGCTGCGGGATTGACCCCGTTAGCAGCGCGGCGCGATCAAGATCCTTTGGTCGGCCGAACGATCGCAACATACTCGCCAGCTCGGCGCGACCGGGAATGAACAGGCATTGGCCGTCCAGCTCCACGACTTCGCGAGTAAGAGGCTGGACTCCCGTCCATCGGCCGTCCTGGTAGACTTGGAACCCGGCCATGATCTCGACGGCGAGCGGGGCCGCCCGCCACACGCCGAACAGCTCGGACCGGAATAGCGGGTGTTCTGATCCCTTGGTGGCCTTGATGCCCTGCGCGGCAAGGAACCGCCTCACGTCGCGCAAACTCGCCAGCACGTCCACGTCGCGGGCTTCGATCGGTCCCGCCCCGTGCAACGCGACGGCCGCGCTCGATATGATCCACCAAGGGTCATCGCTTCCGACGAACGCCCGCGCGACTGTTGCCAGTGTCCGCCGCAACGCCGGGGTGAGCTGGTCGCCCATCATATCGGCGCGGCCTCTGCCGACGCCCGCAATAGCTCGATCCAATCCCAGCGATCTGGGGGCAGAGTAACGTTCCATTCCCGAGCGACAATCTTCTCCGTCTCCACGTCGCTCTCAGCGATGTCCAGGCGTACGTCGCATTCATGGACGATCTCCTGAGTGGCGCTGACGGTCGGTCGCGCTCCGCCTAAAGCGTTGGTGATCAGGTGACCCTGACGCAGCGGGCCGAGGCTGCGCTTGCTGCATCGCGAAACTCATGCAGGGCTTATCAATCAGGCTCGACCCACAAGCGGCCGTTCCGGGCTCCCAAATCAATTATCGAAACCGGACGCCAATTCATATGACGCTCGGGACGAATCGGCTACTTCCGTCGTCCGTGCGCTGCGGTTGTGCGGCGCCGCTTCTTGATCGCCGCAGCAGCAGGAACGCCGCCGGCAGCACCAGCATCGACAGCAACGGCGCGGTCAGCATGCCGCCGATCATCGGCGCGGCGATGCGGCGCATCACCTCCGACCCCGTACCGCCGCCGATCAGCAACGGAAACAGCCCGGCTAGGATTACCGCCACCGTCATCGCCTTGGGCCGGACCCGCGACAGCGCGCCTTCGCGGACAGCCGCCGCCACCGCCGCGCCGTCGGGCGCGGGTCCGCGATCGGCGAGCGCCTGCTTCAGGTAGATCAGCATCACCACCCCGAACTCCGCCGAGACGCCCGCGAGCGCGATGAACCCCACCCCCGTCGCGACCGACTGGTTGTAGCCGAGCAGATACAGCAGCCACACGCCCCCGGTCAGCGCGAACGGCAACGTGCCCATGATTAACGCCGCCTCGTCGAACCGGCGGAACGTGGCAAAGAGCAGCAGGAAGATGATCAG
>CAXSFF010001016.1:0-2133 GCA_964236035.1 uncultured Acetobacteraceae bacterium | reverse complement strand
TGCCGCCGGCGCGCATCACCGAGCTGCTGCACGAGGTGAACCGCGTGACGGGCTTTGCGTCCACTTTCACCAACCTGCGCACCGGCGAGCGCTGCGACGACGTGAACGCCCTGCTGGCCGCCGTCCTCGCCGACGCCACCAACCTTGGCCTGGGCCGCATGGCCGAGGCCAGCCACGGCGTCACCCGCGACAAGCTGATCTGGACCGCGGACGCCTACATCCGCCCAGACACCTACAAGGCGGCGCTGGCCCGGATCATCGGCGCGCACCACGCGCTGCCCATCGCGTCGGCCTGGGGCGACGGCACCACCTCTTCCTCCGATCGGCAGTTCTTCCGCTCGGCCAAGCGCGGCGACGCCGCCGGCGAGGTGAACGCCCGCTACGGCCACGATCCCGGCCTGGGCTTCTACACCCACGTCTCCGACCAGCACGGGCCGTACAGCGTGCGGGTCATGTCGGCGACCAGCCACGAGGCACCCTACGTGCTGGACGGGCTGATGCACCACGGGACCGCCTTGCGGATCGGCACGCACTACACCGACACCGGCGGCGCCTCGGATCATGTGTTCATTCTCTGCGCCATGCTGGGCTTCCGGTTCTGCCCGCGGCTGCGCGACCTGCCCGGCCGCAAGCTCGCCACCATTGAGCCGGCCACGTCCTACAAGGGCCTGGCTCCGCTGCTCGGACGCCAGGTCAAGGCCGAGATCATTCGCGAGCACTGGGGCGAGATCCTGCGCCTGGTCGCCTCCCTGCAGGCCGGCACCGTCCTGCCCTCGGCCATGCTGAGGCGCCTGGCTGCCTACCAGCGCCAGAACCAGCTCGACCTGGCGCTTCAGGAGCTGGGGCGCATCGAGCGCACCCTGTTCATGCTGGACTGGCTTGAGTCGCCCAAGCTGCGCCAGCGCTGCCAGGCGGGCCTGAACAAGAGCGAGCAGCGGCACGCGCTGGCCCAGGTGATCTGCACGTTCAAGCAAGGCCGCATCGCCGACCGCGGCCAGGAGGCGCAGCAGTTCCGCGCCTCAGGGCTGAACCTGGTGATCGCGGCCATCGTCTACTGGAACTCGACTTACCTCGCCGATGCCGTCCAGCACCTGCGGGATCAGGGCAGGCCCGTGCCAGACGCGCTGCTGGCCCACACGTCGCCGCTCACCTGGGAGCACATCGGCTTCTCCGGCGACTTCCTCTGGGACCGTGCCGCCGCGACCGCAGACCGGCGCCGGTCGCTTAACCTGGGCCGGGAAAGGATGGCCGCATGACCGACGTTCCCGGCCCGTTCACCTCTAGCGTTGTCTGCATGACAACCGACGCTATGCCCTCCATTCGGCGCTAGCCATCACCACGGCGCTGACATTGTGTGCGGTGTTCCGCCTGGCCTTACGCCGAACCGAGGGTTCGATCGGCTCTATCCTCGCCCTGCCCGGCCTCGATCTCGCAGTGCCGGACCACTCGACGCCGAGCCGCAGGGCCAAGACGCTGAAGGTGACATCACCGCGGCCCGGCTGCGCTCCCATGCACCTGCTGGTGGACAGCACCGAACTGAAGCCGTGCAGATCGGGCGAATGGCTGCTCGAGAAGCGCGGCACGCGCACCCGGCGGTCCTGGCGCAACCTGCCTGTCGGTGTGGACGCCGACACCGGACGGATCCATGCCGCGGTGCTTACCGCCAGCGATGTCGGCAACGCTTCCCAGGTCGGCACCCTGCTTGATCGGGCAGGCCCGCTCGCCTCGTTCACGGCAGACGGCGCGTATGACCAGGACGGTGTCCACGGCGCGGTCGCCGGGCGCTCGTCCGATGCTGCAGTAATCGTGCCACCGAGGTCCAACGCCGTGCCAAGCGACACTGACGAGACAGCACCCACGCAGCGCGACCGCTACCTGCAAATGATTGCCAGGCAGTGCGGCAGACGCTGGCAGAAAGCCTTAAGTTGTTACTGGCGCGCGCTGATCGAGGCCAATATCAGCCGGTTCAGGCGCGTGATCGGGAACGGGCTGCGCTCGCGCACGGACTGCCGACGCGAGACAGAGATCGCCCTCGCTGTCAGCGTCTAGACCCAGATGCTCGAACTTATACCAGCGGCCCTATGCGTTGACTGTTTTGGTCCAGGTTTTGGTCGTGATGGAACGGATGCGGTC
>CAXSFF010001015.1:0-2133 GCA_964236035.1 uncultured Acetobacteraceae bacterium | reverse complement strand
CAGCGCCGTGCGGTTGACGATCAGCCGGCTGGTGACGTGGGCGATCACCTCGCTCTCGCGCAGGCCGTTGGCGGCAAGGGTGGACCCCGTCTGCACCAGGTCGACGATGAGCTTGGATAGCCCCAGGCCCGGGGCCAGCTCCATGGCGCCGTTCAGGTGCACCACGTCGGCGTGGATGCCGCGGGCGGCGAAGTGGCGGCGGGCGATGTTGGGATATTTCGTGGCGACGCGGATGCGCGACCAGGTGCGCGTCTCCACGGTGTCGATCCAGTCCGACGGCCCGGCGACGCTGACCCGGCAATGGCCGATGCCTAGGTCGAGCGGGGCGTAGATCTCGGGGTAGTCGAACTCCATCAGCACGTCGGCGCCGCAGATGCCGATCTGCGCCGCGCCGAACGCCACGAAGGTCGCCACGTCGAACGGGCGCACGCGCACCACGTCGAGCGCCGGGTCGTCGGTGGGGAAGCGCAGGCGGCGGCTGTCCTCGTCGATGAAGTCGGGCGCGGGGTGGACGCCGGCGCGGGCCAGCAGGTCGCCGCACTCGCGCAGGATGCGGCCTTTGGGGAGGGCCAGGATGACGGGGCTGGTCACCTCTGGCGCCAGCGCGGCGGCCGGGAAGGGGGCGGTCATGCGGGGCCTCGGGCCTGTCTGGGAGGGGGTGGTAGCACCGGCGGGCGGGCGCGGCTAGGCCAGTTGGTCCAGCAGCGTCAGCGCCGCCGCCGGGTCGACGCGGCCGTCGTACAGCGCGCGCCCGACGATCACGCCCTCGACGCCCGGCGCCGCCGAGCGTCGCAGCGCGCGCAGGTCGTCGAGGCTGCCGACGCCGCCGCTGGCGATCACAGGGATCGGGCTGGCCGCCGCCAGTGCGTTGGTCTGCTCGAGGTTCAGCCCGGCCAGCATGCCGTCGCGGCCGATGTCGGTGTAGATCACCGCCGCCACCCCGGCGTCGGCGAAGCGGGCGGCCAGCTCGGTCGCGGCCAGGTCCGAGGTCGCGGCCCAGCCGTCGGTCGCCACCAGGCCGTCGCGGGCGTCGATGCCGACGACGATGCGGCCGGGGAAGCGGCGGCAGGCGTCGCGCACCAGCGCCGGGTCACGCACGGCGGCGCTGCCCAGGATGACCCGGCGCACCCCCGCCGCCAGCCAGCGCTCCACGGCCGCCATGTCGCGGATGCCGCCGCCGAGCTGCACGGGCACGGTGGCCGCCGCGAGTATCGCGCCGACGGCGGCGGCGTTCACCGCGCGGCCGGCGAAGGCGCCGTTGAGGTCGACCACGTGCAGCCAGCGGCAGCCGGCGTCCTGCCAGGCCCGCGCCTGCGCCGCCGGGTCGTCGGAGTAGATGGTGGCGGCGTCCATGTCGCCGCGGCGCAGACGGACACAGGCGCCGTCCTTCAGGTCGATGGCGGGATACAGGGTGAGGGCCATCAGGCGCGCCCACGCTGACAGCGGGCATCGATGGTTTTCCCGGGCCTTGTCGTGGCGTGCATGCCATGGTTTAGCCTGAGCGGCGGGAAATCACCACCTGATGGCATCAGTTCGGCAACAGGAGCCCACGCTGGTTCGAGAGGCGGGGCGGGCAGGGCTGGGATCGCCTTGCTTTCCTGGCAGCAACAGAACCAGGCGTTATGAGCGACAATGTCCCCGGCTGTTCAGCCCAGTTCGGCGCTGCCGGCATAAGGCTGGAAGAGCTGGACGGTGGTGTCCTGCCCTGGTGCGGTTTCAATGCCGACCGTGCTGCCGTCCGTGGCGGCAAACGGCTGTGCCATCCTATGCCGTGACTTTCGCTTTTCCCGTGCAATTCGCCGCCGCTGCTGCTCCCCGACGTAGGCTGCCAAGGAGACATCCGGCGTTTTCGTCCATCCGCCAACGCGGAACACATCTTGCTGCACCGAGCTTTCAACCACCGCCGCCTCTCCCTCGGCCAACCTGGGGATGCCCAGCACGGCCTGCTTCGCCTTGCGCCGGTTCCGACGGTTCTGTCCCGCCTTGCGCGCCGGGATCGCCGTCCGCGCAGCTTTGTCGTTTGCGCCATAGCTGTTCCGCCGGTCCTTGGCGTAGCTGTGGGCCTTCTTCTCCTGCGGTGACTGCGGTTGGTCCGGCATAAGGAAAAGCTTAGTCTGTGTCGTGGAACTGTAA
>CAXSFF010001014.1:0-2133 GCA_964236035.1 uncultured Acetobacteraceae bacterium | reverse complement strand
GTCCGACTCCGAGGTCTCGAACATCTGCACCGCCTCCTTGATGGTCATCTGCGGCCCCCAAAGAACTCGTGCTACTCGCCCGACAGCTCGCGCCGTTGCCGGTCCAGCTCCTCGCTGTAGCGCCGCAACGCATACTGTTCGGTCAGCAACCCGATGACCTTGCGGGATTCTTCTCCGTCCAACACGGCCAGCGCGTCCGACTCCGAGGTCTCGAACATCTGCACCGCCTCCTTGATGGTCATCTGCGGCAGCAGCGCATTGCCGGCGTAATGCAGGATCTCGCTCACCCGGGCCACCGTCTCGTCCGCCGCGTGCGCCTCGGGCGTCAGCACCAACCCGGCGTAGTTGCCGGCGTCATCCACCACCACCACGCGGTCGACCGAGCCCAGCGGCACCGAGCGCCGGAACGCCGCCAGCGTGGTGTCCGCGCGGATCGTGCGCACGTCGCGCCGCATCATCCGCCCCACCGTCAGCGTGCGCACCCAGCCGACGTCCACGGCGCTGCGGATCGCCTCGCCGCGCAGGTGGAAGCGCCAGGTGGCGAACGAGTAGCCGAACGTGCGCCGCACCGTCAGCGCCGAGATCACGGAGGCCGCCAGCACGGCGATGGTCATCGGCAGGCTGCCCGTGCTCTCCAGCGCCAGGAACGCCATGGTGAGCGGCCCGCCGACCACGGCCACCGCCAGCGCGCTCATGCCGACCAGCGCGCACACCACGGCGGGCAGCGCCTGCACTACCGTCACATAGGCCAGCCCGGCGGCGAACAGCTTGCCCACCAACGCGCCCAGCAGCAGCGAGGCGAAGAACAGCCCGCCGCGGAAGCCGGAGCCGATCGACACCGCCGAGGCGATCGACTTGGCCAGGATCAGCAACGCGATGTGGCTGGCCGAGTACGGCGCGTCGAGGCCGAGCCGCAGCGCCTCGTGCCCCGAGGACAGCACCTGCGGCGTGAACAAGGCGAGGCCGCCGACGATGAGGCCGCCGACGCCGGGCCGCAGCCAGGCGGGGACGCGGCTGCGGCGGAACAGGCTCTCGGTCAGGGTCACGCCGCGCATCAGCGCGATGCCGCCGACGGCGCAGACCATGCCGAGCGCCAGCAGCGGCAGGTAGTCGATCGCCTCGATGGCGGACGGCACCTGGATGTCGAAGCCGGCGCCCTCGCCACCGAGCAGGCGGGTGACGAAGATGGCGCAGATCGACGACACCACCACGGGCGCCAGCGTCGCCAGCGAGTAGGTGCCGATCACCAGCTCGAAGGCGTAGAACGAGCCGGTCAGCGGCGCCTGGAACGCGGCGGCGATGGCGCCGGCGGCGCCGCACCCCACCATCAGGCGCAGGTCGTTGCGGCGCAGGCGGAAGGCGCGGCCGAGGCGGGAGCCGAACGCAGAGCTGACCTGGGTGTAGCCGGCCTCCAGCCCGACGGAGGCGCCGAAGCCGTTCGACAGCACCGTCTGCATGGTCACGATCAGGCTGTCGCTCATCGACATGCGGCCGCCATGCAGCGCGTTGGCCTCGATCGGGTCGATGGTGACACGCTTCCACCATCGGGTGATGCCCAGCGCGATCAGGCCCACCAGCAGGCCGCCCAGGCTGGGCACGGCGATGGCGCGGATGACGTTGATGTCGACGCTGCCCGACAGGCGGTCGTGATGCTGCAGCAGGAACAGCCGCTCGTGCATGAGCTGGGTGATGCCCGCCATCGCGTAGACGAACAGGCCCGACACGACGCCGACCCCCGCCGCCAGCACCACCAGCCAGATCTCGTCGCCGCGCACCAGCACGCGCAGGGCCTGCGGCGCGTGGATGACGGTCTTGCCCATGGTCTGCCAGGATCGCGCCCACCGCGCGCCAAGCCCCGGTTTTGGCCAGCCGTCGGTGCGCGCCGACCGCAATGGGCCGACGATCGGCGGGCTAGGCTTCGGACGGGCGGACAGGAAGGACATGCGTCCGTCCGTTCCTTTCTCTCGACAAATCCCACCTGGCGCGTTGAGCCGGGAATGATCCAGTGTTTGGAACCAGCTTCGCGCCTGCACAATGCCGGATGAGGCAAGGACGGAAAAAATCGTGGTCACTTAGTACTTCAGCGTGCTGCAAACCGCCGCGGCCGGTGTTCAGCATGCATCGCAGGAGACC
>CAXSFF010001013.1:0-2137 GCA_964236035.1 uncultured Acetobacteraceae bacterium | reverse complement strand
AGATAGGACTAAGCCAAAAAAAACCTTAATTTTGATATATAGTCAATGATAACCTAGCCGGCGAGCAGTGCGTAGGCGTCGAGGCTGAGCACGACGTAGAGGAATGCGAACAAAGCCGTCAGCACGGCCGCGAAGACCCCGGCGAGGCGGCGTTGGCCCACCACCGACAGCGTGTAGAGCGAGGCCTGAGCCACGACCGCGAAAGCGCTGATGGCGTAGGACACGGTGAAGCCGAGCGGCTCGGCGATCGAGATCAGCAGGAGTGCGAACAGCGAGATCGACAGCCCGACCATCCCGTACTGCACCAGCTGGATGCGCACGCGAGACAGCATCTCGAACAAGAACAGCGTCAGATAGGCTAGGGTGAGGAACAGGACGCTGTACTTCGCGGCCCGGTCGATCATCGCGTAGGTCGGCACGGCTTCCTGCAGCGCCACGCCGACCTGGCCGTCGGTGTTCGACCAAACCTGCCGCGCGTCCGCCGAGCACTCGGAGCCGAATTGCCAGCCGAAGTCGGCCGGGCTTCCCGTGACCTGCCAGGACGCCGTGAAGCCGGACTGGTTCACTTGGTCGTCCAACGGGAGCGTGGCGCCGATGAAGCTCGGGTCGTGCCACGGCGACGACACGGCCATGGTCAGTTGCTGCGCGGACGGGACGATGCGGAACGCTTGCGTGCCGCGCAGGGTCAGCGAGGTGGCGAACGGCATGGCGCTGCCAGGGGCCGGCGGCGTATCGAGCCGGAGGGGCGCCTCCAGGAAGCTGAGTTGGCAGGCCTCGCCAGCCCGCATCGGGACGGGGTTGCCGTTCAGCATGATCACGGGCGCTGCGCCCGTGCCGCGCAGATCGGTCGCACCGATCAGGACCCGTGCGGCGCTCCAATCGAGTATGGCATTCGTCTGATCTTTGATCGGCTGATCAGGGACGGTGATGGTCCCCTTCATCTCGACCACGGCCTGGTAGATCGTTGCGTGGAACAAGCCGCGCCGCCGCTCCTCGGGCATCAGGTGCACGACGGCATCGAGTTTGGACGCTGCCACGCGGACCCAGCCCAGGGTGGCGCCAGACCCGGGACCATGCCAGGGCACGATGAGCATCGGCCCAGCCACGGTCTGCTCAGGCCCCCAGCCATGGCGGAACCCGGCCAGCACTTCCGCTTGGCGCTGCTCACGCTCCTCGATCAAGCCGGCCACCATGAAATGCGGGATTTGCAGCAAAAGGATCAGAACCAGGATCATGCCGATCTTGGCCGCCGGCGTTCTCAGCAAGGCCCGGGAGTGCGGTCCAGGTTCGCTGGGGGTTTTCGGGTCTGCCATCGTCTCGCTCATGCGCATTGCTCCGGCTCGATTGGGTGTGCCGCAGCAATGCCGCCATGCCGTGCAGCCGCGATGACGGCGCCGGTGAAAAGCGATGGCATCACGGTGCAAATCCGGTGCAGATACGCCATGAGCCGCGTGCTGATTGTGGACGACGACCCCGCGATCCGGGAGGTGGTGCGGATCGCCCTCAGCCAGGCCGGGTTTGCCACGGCCGAGGCTGCCGATGGCGCCGCTGCCCTGGCGCAGATCGGCGCCGGCACACCGGGCGCCGGGCCGGACCTGGTCATCTTGGACGTCATGCTGCCGGAAATGGACGGCACCGACGTTTGCCGCGCCGTGCGCCGCCATAGCACGGTGCCGATCCTGTTCCTCTCCTCGCGCGACAGCGAGGTGGACCGCGTCGTCGGGCTCGAAATCGGCGGCGACGACTATCTCGCAAAACCGTTTTCCCCTCGCGAGCTGGTCGCCCGGGTGCGCGCCCTGCTCCGCCGCGCCGCGCCGCCGCCACAAGTGCTCCCGGAGGCGCTCACCCCAGAAGCGCTCACCCATGGCCGGCTGCGGCTGGACACCGAAACCTTGCGCGTGACCTGGGATGGGCGGGACGTGCCGCTGACCGCCACCGAACTAGGCGTGCTGCGAACCCTGATGGCCCGGCCCGGCCGCGTCTTCTCGCGCAACGAGCTGATGGACCGGGCCTATGCCAGCGAGCGGGTGGTCAGCGACCGCACGATCGACAGCCACGTGCGCCGGGTCCGCGCGAAATTCGCCGCTGTCGGAGCCGCGCCGATCGAGACCCTGGCGGCGTTCGGCTATCGGCTCGG
>CAXSFF010001012.1:0-2138 GCA_964236035.1 uncultured Acetobacteraceae bacterium | reverse complement strand
GGGGCCGCTTCCCCGGCCGGGACGCGCTGGCCGCGCTGGCGCTGGGTCCCTTGGTGCTACCCGCCTTGGTAAGCGGAATCGCGCTGGTGCAGCTGCTGCAGCTCGCCGGGTTGGGTGTGCTGTTGGGCTTCCCTGCCCTGCTGATCGGGCACATCGTCATCTGTCTGCCCTTCACCGTCCGCACGGTCGCCATCAGCCTGCGGGCCATGCCGGGCCGGTTAGAACTCGCGGCCGCAAATCTGGGCGCATCGCCGGCGCGCGTGTTCCTGCTCGTCACGCTGCCCCTGATCAAGAGCGGGCTGTTCGCCGGCGCGGTGTTCGCCTTCATCCAATCCTTTACCGATTACAGCATGTCGCTGTTCCTCGCCGCACCTGGCATCAAGCCGATCAGCGTGACGATCCTGGGTTTCCTGGAGTTCGGTTTCACCCCCACCTTGGCCGCGGTCGCCGTGTTGACGTTGGTGGTGCCCGCCGTGCTCATCCTAGTGATGCAGCGCTTCTTCCGCATCGGAGACTTCATCTATGGCCCCACCTCCCGTGGCTGAGCCTGCCCTGAGGCTGGACGCCGTCCGCAAGAGTTTCGGCGGCGTGCCCGCGGTGGACACCATCTCGCTGGACGTGCGACCCGGTGAGTTCCTGACCCTGCTCGGCCCGTCCGGCTGCGGCAAGACGACCACGCTGAACCTGATCGCCGGGTTTGAGCAGCCGGACGCCGGCCACATCCACCTGGCCGGTCGCACGGTGGAGCAGTTGCCTCCGTTTCGGCGCGATATCGGCCTGGTGTTCCAGGATTACGCGCTGTTTCCCCACATGTCCGTCGCGGACAATGTCGGCTTCGGCCTGCGGATGCGGGGCGTCTCAAAGCCAGAGATCGCCTCCCGGGTCGCCGAGGCCCTGGCGCTGGTCCGGCTGCCGCAGGTCGGTGCGCGGCGTCCCCTGGAGCTCAGCGGCGGCCAGCGCCAACGGGTCGCCTTGGCTCGTGCGTTGGTCATCCGCCCCACCGTGCTCCTGCTGGATGAGCCGCTCAGCAACCTGGACCTGAAACTCCGCGAGGACATGCGGCTGGAGATCGTGGGCCTGCAACGCCGACTGGGCATTACCACGGTGTTGGTAACGCACGACCAGGGCGAGGCATTGGCGGTGTCGGATCGGATCGCCGTTATGAACGGCGGCCGCATCGAGCAGATCGGCAATCCGGACGACGTCTACGAACGGCCTGAGACCCGCTTCGTGGCCAGCTTCATAGGCACTACCAATTTCATCCCTGGCACTGCCGAGATCGCAACCAAGGCTGGCGAGGTCTGCCCGGTACGGACACGGGGAGGAAGCCTGGCCGCGCTGACTTCGACTGCGGTCGTTGCCGGCCAACCGGTCATGGCGGCCGTGCGTCCGGAGCGTCTGCGTATCGCGCTCCCTGCGGACGGCAAGCCAGGCATTTCCGCAAGGGTTTCCCAGCACGTCTATCTCGGCAACAAGACGGAGCTTCACCTCACGCTGGCGGATGACACGAATTGCGTGTTGGAATGCGCGAATGACGGCGAGCGACACCCTGTTCCAATCGGCGACACCGTCAGCCTGACCGCCCATCCCGCAGACTGCCGGTTGTTCTCGGCCGTTTGACAGGCGCAACGGACGCTGGTGATGCAGCCCAGAGCTCCAGTCCCGTGCTGTTCACCAGAAGGTGCCTGGGACCTGCGACTGCCTGATTTGAAGGTTTGACCTTGAATCCACGTTATCTCTTCGAGTTGGCAGCGGACGACTTGCGCGAGTCTCACAGGCCTTTCGGCAGGCTCAAGTGAGCGTCCTGCTCATCAAGTCGGGCGGCCAAGCGGCACTGCCCGAATGGCGGCGCCACTTCGCCGAGGCCGCGCCAGGCTTGGCAGTGCATTGGTGGGATGACCCGGCCGCGGACCCGGTGCAGGTGCATTATGCCTTCCCCTGGGAGCCGGAGCTGGGTCGGCTCGCCGCGCTGCCGAACCTGCGCCTGATCGTCTCGCCGGGCGCAGGGGTGGACCACATCACCCGTGATCCCGCTTGGCCCGCGCACCTCCCTCTGGTGCGTATGGGCGGCGAGGAGCCGGCCCAGCGCATGGCCGAGTATGTGTGCCTTGCCTGCCTGGCGCTGCTGCGGAACTGGC
>CAXSFF010001011.1:0-2139 GCA_964236035.1 uncultured Acetobacteraceae bacterium | reverse complement strand
GGATCGCGGGCTCCGGCGAACGGCGTTGGTCCTGGGCCGGCAGGTTAGCGGGTGGGCCGATGGGCGTCGCGCGTCATCGGGTCGGAACAGCGGCTCTACCGGTCGGGCGAGGAGCACGACATCCCGGGGGCCGGGTGCTAATGTTGCACCCGGAGGGCCGCATGGGCGTGGTTCAGCTACCCGATGAGCTTCAGCGCCTGATCGAGCAGCAGGTGGTCAAGGGCCGCGCCGCCAGCGCGACGGCGTTCCTTGCGGAGGCGGTGATGCGGCTGGTCGACGAGGCTGGCGCGGAGGAAGACGCGATCCGGCAGGCGGTCGAGGCAGGTTCGGCCGATGTCGCGGCAGGCCGCACCACGACCGTGGCGACGCCGGAGGATGGACAGGTCCTGCAGGAGCGTCTGATGGCACGAGTGCAGGCTCGCCTGGCTGCCGACGGCTAGTTGGCCTATCGGCTCACCAGGACGGTAGAGGACGAGATCGACGCTGTTCTCCTCGACAGTGCCCGGAACTACGGGCTTGAGGCGACGGGACGGTATGGGCAACTGATCCTGGTGGTCATGGCGACGCTCGGCGACGAGCCGGGCATGCTTGGCTCCGTCGAAGTGCCGCGGATGGCCGGGGTTCGCGCCTATCCGATCCGGCTGGGTCGTCGGCAGGTCGAGGCTGTGCGTCGCGTTGCTGCTCCCCGTCACTTAATCATCTACCGCTTGGCTGCCGACGGCGTCGTCGAGATCCTGGGGTTGGTCCATGATCGCATGGTGCTTTCCCGCGCCGCCAGGAAGGCTGTCCGGAGCGCCGAAGAGGGCTAGTGTGGCGGACATTTGGCGCCGTTTCTGCTACGCCTCGATCATGCTGAGCGGATCGTGCGCCTGCGGGCAAATAAGCTACCAGATCAACGGGCCGCTTCTCGGACCAGTGACCTATTGCCACTGCTGGCGCTGTCGCAAGCATTCCGGTTCCAGCTTCGGCACCACGGCCGGGATCAAGGCGGTTGATTTCACCATCGTTGCCGGACAGGAACTCATGTCGAGCTGGCAGTCCAGCCCAGGAGTGCGACGGTTCTTCGCTGGCTGTTGCGGATCACCGATCTACAAACTTGCCGACGCTGATCCCTCGGAGCTGGGCTTCAGGCTCGGCACTCTTGATACTGACCCCGATAGGCTGGCTGACATGCACTTCATGGTTGGATCAAAAGTGCCTTGGATGGAGATATGCGACGATCTTCCGCAAGAAAGAGGCGGTCCGTGCTTCGGTAAACGCGACTAGCTCTGGCTGCTGTTGAGAGCTGGAGATTTCTTGACTCCGACTGATTGAAGTTACGGTTGCGAGAGCACTTTCGGTTTGAGAGCCGGCTGGGGCGCTTGGCCAGCTTCTTACGGCAAAGAGGCGCCGACTTCCTGGCCGACCGGCAGCATGGCCAGAGTCGATCGATGTATCTCGTGGAAGAGGCACGATTCGTCTCGCGCGCGTGCTGATGCGTGCACCATGCGCCGGCCTGCTGCGGACATTCCGCACGCCCGCATCACAGCAAGCGACGCGGTGTTCTCAGGTTGGGCGCCGGCCTCGATCACATCGAGGTCCAGCCGTTCGAATCCGGTCCGGAGCAGAGCGGCAAGAGCTTCGCGGGCGAACCCCCTGCCCTGGTATCGCTCGCCAAGCCAGTAGCCCAGGGCGCCACGTGGCCGATTGTCTTCGCGTCTGCTCAGGGTGATCCACCCCGCGAACGACCCGCTGTCCTTGACGATGATCGCGCAGGGCATCGCGTTCCCCCGGCTTGCCGCCTCCCGGGCAAGCTCGATGCGATGCCTCGCCATCTGCGGCGTAAAGGGCAGCGCCCATGACGCGAGCCAATTGCTGACGGCCTGAGTCATCAAGGCTGACGTCGCCTCGGCATCCTGCGGCGTGACACATCGCAGTCGCAGGCGGGTGGTCTCTACCGGCTGAAACAGGTCGAACGGCATGGGCCCGCTTTCCTCCCAACATGGCTTTCACGGCCGGTCGATGTGGGTCCGAGTGCCGACCGGCTGGGCGGTCGGTCCTGCTCGCGAACAACAGAGCTGAGCACAGTCCGATGGCATCGCGAGGCACCTCTTACGGATGGGTTTCCAAAGGCCTCAGGCCTTTGGCGGGTCTGGGCAG
>CAXSFF010001010.1:0-2146 GCA_964236035.1 uncultured Acetobacteraceae bacterium | reverse complement strand
GCGGGCAGCACGTACGGCTTGAACGCGTCCGTGACGACGTTGATGCCTTCGAGCGCGCTGAGCACGGAGATCGCCGGGGTGATCACGCCGTCGCCGTACAGCAGCGCGGCGCCGAACAGCCCCATCAGCGTCAGCACGACGGGATGGTGGCCGATCTTCCCCGTGACCAGCGACATCAGCGCCAGGATGCCACCCTCGCCGTGGTTGTCGGCCCGCATCACGAACACGCAGTACTTGATCGAGACGGTGATGATCAGCGCCCACACCACCAGCGACAGCAGCGCCACTGCCTCGCCGGCCGCCGGGTGCCCGCCGACAGTGCCGACGATGGTCTGGTAGGTGTACAGCGGGCTGGTGCCGAGGTCGCCGTAGACGATGCCCAGGGCGGCAAGCCCGGTGCCGACCGTGGTGCGCGGGTCGGCCACTGGCGCGGCTTCAAGGGAGGGTTGGGGTGGGTCGCTGTCCATCAGGCCGTCTCCGGGTCAGGCTTCGCGTGTAACGGCGCGGCGGCGCGGGCGCCAGCGTTAACTCATGGCGATTGGGCCGGCCCGGCCGGCCACTGGGTTGACAGCTCCGGGTCGAGCGATGTCGATTTCGCCCCGATGTGGTCGGCAAGCTGCTTGGCAGTGAAGTTGTCGGTGGCGCTCTCACGGATTTCCGGCAGCATCGCGCCGTTCCAAGCGGTCCATTCCGCAACCATCCGGTTGTAGATGTCGGGATGCCGGTCCTTGAGGTTGGCGCGCTCCATCGGGTCGGCGGCGACGTCGAACAGGAAGGTGTTGTCCTGGATTTTCAGGATCTTCCAGTCGCCGTCCCGCGCCGCGCGCTGCTGGTTGGCCTTGTAGCGCCAGAACAGCTGCCGGGGCACGGCGGCCTTGCCCGTCAGCGCCGGCAGCAGGTCGATGCCGTCGGGCGGGCTGTCGGCCGCGGGCGCCGTCCCCGCCGCGGCCAGCAGGGTGGGCATCCAGTCCATGCTGATGGCGACCTGGTCCACCACCTGCGCCGGCGGGATGCGCGCCGGCCAGCGCACCACCACGGGGATGCGCAGGCCGCCCTCCAGCAGCTCCGTCTTGCGCCCGGTGAACGGCCAGGTGTCGGAGAAGCGCTCGCCGCCGTTGTCGCTGGTGAAGACCACGATGGTGTTGCCGGCCAGCCCGTTGGCGTCGAGCGCCTGCAACACGCGGCCGATCTGCATGTCCATGCGCTCGACCATGGCGCGGTAGGTGGCCTGGGCGCCGCCATCGAAGTCGAACAGCGAGGCGGTGCGCAGCCGCTCGGCCTCCGCCTGGTCGCCGGGCGCCTCCCAGGGCCAGTGCGGCGCGTTGAAGTGCACGTCCAGAAAGAACGGCTGCGGCGTCTTGGCGTAGGCGTTGACGGCATCCACGGCGCGGTCGCCAAGCAGGTCGGTCAGGTAGCCGACCTCGTGCGCCGGGGTGTCGCCGTCCCAAAGGTCGTCCTTATGGTCGGGTCCGGCGTGGGTGTAGTAGTCGAGCGCGCCGCCGCGGAAGCCGTAGAAGTGGTCGTAGCCGCTTTTCAGCGGGCTGTAGTCCGGCAGGCTGCCGAGGTGCCATTTGCCCAGCAGCGTGGTGGCGTAGCCGACCCGCTTCAGCAGCGACGGCAAGGTGGGCTGGCCCGGGGGCGTGCCGACGTTCCGTGACGAGCCGGAGATCGGCTCCTCCAGGCCGACCGGCAGGCGGTACTGGTAGCGCCCGGTGATCAGCGCGGTGCGAGTCGCCGAGCACACCGCCGAGTTGGCGTAGCCCTGGGTGAGCCGCGCGCCGCCGGCCGCGATGCGGTCGATGTTGGGGGTGGCGATGTCCGGGCGGCCGTAGCAGGAGACGTCCGCGTAGCCGAGGTCGTCGGCCAGGAAGAACACGACGTTGGGCGGACGTGCCTGCGCCCGGGCCCGCGGCGTGGCAGCCAGGCTCGCGCCCAAGGTCGCGGCGAGCACGCTGCGGCGTGAAAGTGACATTTGGGACTTCCTCGGCTGTTATTCGGACGGGAAAGCTCGGCCGTTCCGGAACTTGATGCCGCCATTCACCTTAACGGCTTCGTTGCGATGGCCGTTCGCGGGTCGCTCCCCGATCTTGTACCCGCCTGGAGAACCCGATGACGAAAGCACCAGAGAAGCCGCCAAAAGGCAAGA